>DATGCX010000432.1:0-31761 GCA_035311445.1 Xanthobacteraceae bacterium
CAGTATTTCCGGGCGCTTACTGGTGCCGATACCGGGAATATAGCGCCTGCCGGGTCGACCCCCGAAAGTTACCGAGCCGCGAGCGTCAACCGCTATGATGCGCGTCGCTGGCGAGTGCTCGCGAAAGTATCTGACACATCCGAGCAGGGTTCCGGTGGTACCGGCGCCGATAAAGAGGTAGTTGATGGGACCGATTCCGCGCAATAAGCTGGGCGCAGTCGTGCTGTAGTGTGCCAGGATGTTTGCCTCGTTTGCATACTGATTCGTCCAGACCAGCTCTGGGTCTCGGGCCAAACGATCCCTGATGTATCGCAGACGCGAACCCAAATAGCCGCCGTTCTCGTCCGGCTCAGTGATTACCGTAACGCAGCCGCCAAGACTCGCGATATGGTCTTTCTTGTCCTTCAGCGTGTTTTTGTCGACGACGCATTCAAACGAAAGACCCCGCTCGGCACAAATGCTCGCGAGCGCGACCCCGAGGTTGCCCGAAGACGATTCGATCAGGCGCGGAGTTTTCTTAGCGCAATTCTTCATAACAGCATCCACCAGATAGCGCGCCGTTTTGAGTTTGATTGAGCCGCAGGGATTGAGAGCCTCCAATTTCAAGAAAATATTGTTTCCCTTGGCCGCCAGCTTGTCCGAAATATCAAGAATGATATCATCCGTGATGATCTCCGAGATGTTATGAAAGACGGGCATCGCGTGTCCTCCGCGCCTCGATGTTTAGTTGCTGGTGATCGCGGGTCAGCGACTGTATGGGCAATGTTAAGGTAAACTGCCCAGCAAGGCTAAGATCCTCGCCGCAATCCCTCGTCATCTGCAAAGCAGAATAGAAGTTTGCCAATTCTTTGGCATACAAACAATTTTTGCTACTCTTCAACAATGTTTTACATATCTGAAAAATTATAAGTGACAATATAGTTAGTGATACTTAAGATAATATTTTTATCACATCGTGTCTGTTTAGGCTATGATTTGTTGACGCAATTGGTAACATTGTATCGCAACTTTAACGATGGCTGCCAGCGAAACCGAGCGAGATCACGGAAGCCACCGTACCTAACAGCTACATCATGGTTGGACGTTCGCCGGATGCGGCCGATGAAAACGCGCCATTGGCGGCACTGCAAGGGATGCCTTGAGAGAGGAGCGAGATGAATGGACCATGCGGGTGTGGAACTGTCCCCGCCATGGCAATGGCCGGAAAGCCATTGGCGAAAGATCGTCAACCAAGTTCGCGCCGGGCGCAAGCTGCGCCCAACCGCGTGGAAAGACGGAACCCGTTGTGCGGTGGCCCTCTCCTTTGATTCCGACCACGAAAGCAGCGAGTTGAGGAACGGAGGTCAATCGATTGGCGGTCTATCTTGGGGCCACTATGGCAGCCGCGCGGCCATGCCCCGAATACTTGAAATGCTCACGCGCTACGCCGTGCCCGCAACGTTCTTCGTGCCTGCAGTTGTCGCGCGACTGCACGCCGACGAACAACGGTGCGTGGTCGCGCAGGGACATGAAATCGGTCTGCACGGCTGGATTCATGAGAACAATTCGGCGCTGCCGCAGGGGGCCGAACGCGAGCTCGCGCTCCGCGCTGTCGAGACCGTGCAAGACATCACTGGCGTGCGACCGGTCGGAATGCGCACACCCTCGTGGGACTTCAGCCCGCAGACGTTGGTGATCGCAAAGGAAATCGAAATGCTCTACGATTCTTCGTTAATGGCCGACGACGATTGTTACGAACTGCTGCTCGACGGCGCGCCGAGCGGCGTTGTGGAGATTCCCGTCGAGTGGATACGCGATGATGCGGCCTATCTCTGGTACAATCGCACGTCGGGGACGCGTCCCCAACTTCCGCCCTCTGATGTGCTCGACATCTTTCGCCGCGAATTCGATGCCGCCTATGACGAAGGAGGTCTCTTTCAACTCACGATGCATCCCCATGTGATCGGCTACCGTTCCCGCATCTGGATTTTAGAAGAGGTCATTCGCCACGCCCGTGCGCACGCCGGCGTGTGGTTCGCCACACACCGAGACGTTGTCCGGTGGGCGCGAGACCATGCTGTCTGCACGATGGAGCGGGTCGCATCCCAAACAGACGAGGCGGCATCCCACAGCACAAGGGTCGCCGAATAACGCCTTTCGTCGCGTGCTGAAGGCCACAGGCGCCGACTCTCAGAGCACATGCTCGAAATATCATCTCGAATGCAGAGCCGACAATTCCCGAACCAGGTGCTCAATCTCCGAGCGGTCGTTGTAGTACGATGGAGAAATGCGAAGCGCGCTGCCGCGAACAGCCACATCGATACCGCGCACTCGCAGCTGCTCGGCGGCACTTTCAGCGCCGATGCGGGGCAGACGGAACGACAAGATGCCAGATCTCTCGCCTTCACCGACCGGGCTGACAATCTCGCAGCCGCTTCGCTTCAATCTCTCGGCTGCAAAAGCGGTTAGATCGAGCACATGGCGTTCGACGTGACGTGATCCGAGCCCGAGCAAAATTTTGACGGCGGCATCAAGTCCCCAAATGCCGGGAAAATTAACGAGGGCTTCTTCAAACCGCCCTGCATTGGGCCGATAAGCGAGCTCATAATCCATATGAGCCTCACCCTTATCCACGCTATGGTATCCGACACTGGGCGGATCGAGACAATCAAGGGATTCCTGATTGCAATAGAAGAATCCGGTTCCTATGGGCGCTAGGAGCCACTTTTGGCCGCCAACCGCCATGAAGTCGATGTGATATCGACTGACATCCATCTCCAGCGCGCCCACCCACTGAATGCCATCGAGATTGAACAAAACTCGACGCTTAGCACAGAGTTCTGATGTCAAGGCCAGGTCGTGTCGAAATCCATTGGAAAACTGGACAGCGCTAAGGGAGATCAGCCGCGTCTTCGAATCGATCGCCTCGGCAAGGGCGTCAACGGTCACACGCCCGTCCTTGCTCTTGACCCACCGGATCGAAACACCGTGCTTGGCGAGCCGCATCCAGCAATAGACATTGGACGGATATTCGATATTGGCAATGATGACATTATCTCCAGCGCGCCAATCGAGACCATTCGCCACAGTGACCAGGCCTTCGGTGGTATTCTTGACAAACGCAATCTCACTCGCGCGCGCACCGATCAGCCGTGCAATTCGACCCTTGATCTTATCGTCGGCGTAGTTGCACCAAATCGGATAGTTGTTGCGGCCGCGGTCTCTGACGTCATGCAGAAAGACCTCTATCGCCGCAATCACAGGATGCGAAAGAGGGCCAATCGAGGCATTGTTCAGATAAGATCGCTGCGCCTTAATCGGAAATTCCCTAGCAATGGATGCCATGTCGAGAGGTCTGATCTCCTCCTCCGCGGCGGTAACCCCGGCGGCCGCCCCAGTCTTAGAAAGTGCGACGATGCCACCCAAGTCGTTTTCTCCCGGCTCTACGAAAGGCCAGTGACGTTAATTCGTGGTGTTGGACCTCACAAATTCGTTCTTACGCAATTGCTATGTAAAAAAAGCATGATTCGAGCGGCAGAGCTGTAATCGCCGTCCTGCAGCGTCGATGAGGGTACGTCCACTCACTCTCGGCATTACGGTGCGATATTGCCGCCACGATAACTTTTGGGCTTGCATGCGTCTGGCGCATAAGATCTGCAGAATTTTACATTTATGTTGCACAACTGTAATTCGTAATCTGTATCTGGCACCGGTGCACTGCGGGCACCTCCACTTTCCTTTGAACGCATACCGCAGGCTGACGTTGTGTGAACCGATCCGACATGATCTCAGTCTCGTCCACGGAGCGGCGCGGCGCTCGTCTATCTGCAGATATCGGGGGAACCTTCACAGACGTCGTTCTCGAGCACGGGCCCCAAAGGTGGTCCCGGAAGCTGTTGACCACTCATGCAATGCCCGAGCAGGGACTGCTGTGTGGCATCTCGGAGATATTGCAGGAATCCGGCGTTTCCGCCGAAGATGTGGACTGGTTCGTCCATGGCACAACCCTTGCTACCAATGCCGTTCTCGAACGCCGCGGGGCACGAACCGCACTCGTTACGACTCTCGGCTTTCGCGATGTCCTGGAGATCGGATACGAAGGTCGATTCGATCCGATGGATTTGATGTTGGTGAAGCAGAAGCCGCTGATCCCCCGGGAACTTCGCTTTGCCGTTCTTGAACGAATCTCGGCGGCCGGCGATGTGCTTCAGCCGCTCGACGAGGAGTGTCTCGCCGCGATTGTTTCGAGCCTTCGACGCGAGCGGGTCGAGAGCATTGCAGTCGGCTTCCTTCATGCTTATGCCAATCCGACACATGAGCGCAAAGTTCGTGATATTCTTCAAGCGCTCGCGCCGGACCTATCAATCAGCTTGTCTAGCGATGTGTGTCCAGAGATTCGCGAATATGAGCGGATCTCGACGACCTGTGCGAATGCCTACATCCAGCCGCTCGTCGCTGCTTACCTCGATCGCCTTTCGCAGCGCATGTTTGACCTTAGATTGCGCTGCCCCGCTTTTCTCATGACCTCTGGCGGCGGCGTGATGCCGCTCGAACTGGCCAAGAAGGTTCCAATAAGGCTGGTCGAGTCCGGTCCCGCCGGAGGCGCCGTACTGTCATCTTCCATCGCGGCGGAGCTTGATGAGAAACGCGTGCTATCGTTCGACATGGGAGGGACCACCGCAAAGATTTGCGTGATCGCTGATGGGAAGCCGCAAATAGCTCGCCTCTTCGAGGTCGATCGAGCTGCTCGCTTCAAGAAAGGTAGCGGCCTTCCAATTCGGATACCCGTTGTGGAATTGGTCGAAATTGGAGCGGGCGGTGGATCGATTGCCTCAATCGACGCAATGGCGCGAATTTCCGTCGGGCCGCGCAGCGCGGGGTCAGAGCCGGGGCCCGCATGTTATGGGCGCGGCGGCAAGGAGCCGACCGTAACCGACGCGGATCTCTTGCTCGGCAAGATTGATCCTAATCGCTTCGCCGGCGGTCGCATAAAGCTTGACCCCCGACGCGCCGAGTCGACATTCCGCACCGAGATCGGTGAGGTGATGAGCCAGCAGAGCTTCGAGGTTGCCGCGGGCACCGTGCAAATCGTCGATGAGACTATGGCCAATGCCGCGCGCGTTCACGCTGCGGAACTCGGCAAAGAACTCTCGGAGCATACGATGATTGCGTTCGGTGGTGCCGCACCGCTTCACGCCGCCCATTTGGCCGAAAAGCTCGGCATGGCGCGCGTGATTATTCCAAGCGGTGCGGGTGTAGGTTCGGCCGTGGGATTCCTTCGCGCACCCCTTGCCTATGACGTCGTGATAAGCCGACCCATGCGGCTCGACGCGTATGATCCGTCAGTTGTTGCCGACGTTCTCCACGCCATGCAGGTTCGAGCAACCGACGTCCTCAACGCACTCGCCGGAGTCCGCGATTTGGCCGTCACGCATGCGGCAGACATGCGATACGTCGGTCAAGGACACGAATTGACCGTGCCTTTCCAAGGCGGCATTCCCAATGCTGCAAGCCTGAGAGAGGCCTTTGAACAGCGCTACGCGGCACTGTTCGGGCGTCCAATCGATGGAGCGTCAGTAGAGGTGCTCTCCTGGCAGCTACGCGTATCGGGGGAAACATGGCGCCCCCGTGAGCAAAAGCCAAGGACGCCGGCCGTTGTCGCAAGTGCATGTCACCATAGCCGCGAAGTCTTCGATCCTCTGACCGGACATTTCGAGCCTTACAGCGTGTACGAACGGCACGCGCTCAGCCCAGGCACCAAAGTCAACGGGCCAGCACTCATTGTCGAGGACGATACAACGACCGTCGTTACGGCCGCATTCAATGTCCGCGTTGATGCGGTTGGACACTTGATTCTGGAGAGAGTCGCAACGCCGGGAGCGCGCCTATGAACGTGCGACCGATACTCCCGTCACCTGTTCGACTTCAAGTCATGTGGGCACGCGCGATCGCCGTCGTCGAAGAACAAGCGCAAACGCTGATGCGAACGGCATTCAGCCCGATCGTTCGTGAATCCGGTGATCTATCCGCCGGCATCTTCGACACGTCCGGCCGGATGCTTGCCCAGGCTGTCACCGGTACGCCGGGACACATCAATACGATGGCGCGTTCAGTCAAAGCGTTTCTGGGGGTGTTCCCCGCGGAAACGATGAATGAGGGAGACGTCTACGTCACAAACGATCCGTGGTACGGGACAGGGCACCTCCACGACTATGTCGTGGTCACGCCTGCGTTTCACCACGGGCGCCTCGTCGCCCTCTTCGCCTGCACCGGGCATATGACCGATGTCGGCGGCATCGGCCTGAGCCCGGAGGGATCGGATTTGTTCATGGAAGGCGTCGCCATACCAATCATGAAGCTCGTCGACCGCGGCGCCATCAATCACACCTTAATCCAGATCGCCAAGGCCAATTCCAGAATGCCGGCCGAACTGGAGGGCGATATCTACTCGCTTATTGCTGCTAACGAAGTAGGAAGCCGCCGCTTGCGCGAGCTGCTTGTCGAAGTTGGACAATCGGATATCGACGCCGTGGCCGATCACATCGTCGAAAGCTCGCGTCGTGCCATGATGCAACGGATTGCTGCATTGCCACATGGCGAGGCGGCGCATCGAATGGTCGTCGATGGTTTCGAAACACCAATAGATCTCGTCGTCAAGCTCACGATATCCCAACTTAGCATCCGGGCCGACTGGACGGGTTCGTCAGCGGCCTCGCGATTCGGCATCAATGTGCCGCTGAATTACGCCGCGGCATATACGGCATACGCGCTCGCGTGTGCTGTTGCTCCCGACCTGCCAAACAACGAAGGGACGCTATCGGCATTCGAGGTGACTGCGCCAAGCGGCTGCATATTGAAGGCTGAGCGGCCGCAACCGGTCTCGTGTCGTCACATTATCGGCGGCCTCTTGCCGGACGTCGTGCTCGGTTGCTTCGACAAAATCGTGTCAGGCGTGGTGCCAGCCGAGAGCGCGTCGGCATTGTGGACGCTGATATTCCGAGGGGATTACGCGGACAAACCGTTTTCCGTCTCGATCGTCACCAATGGGGGCACCGGTGCGAGGCCGGCCCGCGATGGACTTTCGGCCACCTCATTTCCAAGCGCGGTGCGCGGGACACCGGTCGAAGTCATTGAGGCAACGACCCCCATTGTATTCTGGCGTCGGGAGTTGCGCGAGAATTCCGGGGGCGAGGGTGCAACCCGTGGCGGACTGGGACAGGATATCGAGATCGGCACCAGAGGCGCTTCGCCACTTACCTTAATTGCGGCGTTTGATCGCGTCGATCACCCCGCCCGCGGACGCTCTGGGGGAGGACCGGGAGCAACTGGCGAGCTCAGAGTCAAGGACGGCCGCCGATTGTCGGCAAAGGGCGCCCACCGGATTGAGGCGCATGAGCGCCTCATCATCCGCACACCGGGCGGGGGCGGATATGGCGACCCGCACCAGCGCTGCATGGCCGCCCGCACTGCCGACCGCTCGGCGGGGTACGTTACCGACCACGATGCTCACCAACAGCGTCCAGTTAGTGAAGTAACTTGACCGCTAACAGGCGGCCAGTTGAATTTGCGATTTGTGCAGAGGACCGCCGCATGTCACGTCTCTCCATCCAAGCGCTGACGAAGTGCTATGCGGGAGCGGCTGCCGTTGCCAATATTGATCTCGACGTTGCCGAAGGGGAGTTCGTTTCACTTCTCGGCCCGTCGGGATGCGGCAAGACTACAACATTGCGCTGCGTTGCGGGTCTTGAAACCCCAACCTCCGGCAAGGTTCTGTTTGGAGACAGAGACGTCACGCGTGTGCCCCCAGAACGGCGGCGCATTGGCATGGTGTTTCAGAACTACGCTCTTTTCCCGCACATGACCATTCGTGAAAACATCGGGTTTGGTTTGGAAATGCGAGGTGTGCGCGGTAGCGAAGCCAACAAGCGGATCTCGTCCGTCCTGGACATGGTCCAACTCACCGGCTTTGAGGATCGGTGGCCACGGCAGCTTTCCGGTGGACAGCAACAGCGTGTCGCATTGGCAAGGGCACTTATTGTCGAGCCCGCAGTTCTGTTGCTGGATGAACCCCTTGCCAATCTTGACGCCAAGCTGCGCGACGAAATGCGGTTCTTCATACGCGCGTTGCAGCAGCGCATCGGTATTACGACGCTGTACGTCACGCATGATCAGGCGGAAAGCATGGCCTTGTCCGACCGGATCGTCGTCATGTTCGCGGGCCGCATCCATCAGACCGGAACGCCTCAACACATCTATGATCGTCCCGCCACCAAGCAAGTTGCCAAATTCATTGGGCAAGCGAATTTGATAGCCGGGAAGGTGGTCCATCGATGCAATGAGGTTGCAACTGTCGACACGAGTGTTGGCCGCCTCCTGTGTGCCACGAACTGCGCTGTCGAACCCGGCACACCGGCGACTGCGATGGTCAGACCCGAGGCGATGCAGCTTGTCAAAGAGTGCAGTCCAAATGCGTTCCCGGGGCGCATCATGGAGCGGCACTTTCTTGGCAACATCGTCGATTATCGGGTTGCCACCGCGGACGGTACTGTTCTTGCGATACAGGCTTTGGGGAGTATCGTGCACGACGCGGGTGAGGTGGTATCGGTTCAGATCGATCCCAAAAAGGCGTGGCTGCTGGAATGACCGAAGCCTCTGAAATCCGGGTGCGACACTGGCTTTTGGCAGCCCCCGCGCTGTCATTGATTGGCCTGTTCCTCCTGATCCCCTACATTAACATTGGGATTATGAGCTTTCGGACGCCTTCGACGACGGCCCCTTATGGGCCCGGCTACACCGTTGCCAATTACGTCCATATCCTGAGCGATTCTCTTTATCTCTCGCTCCTTGCCGAGACACTTCTGTTCGCGACGGTAACGACGGCCGTCTGCCTTCTAATGGCCTTTCCGGTCGCATTCCACCTCGCACGAACGACATCACGATGGCGCGGCCTACTCTATGCTGGCGTGCTGTCACCCCTTCTCACCGGCGTGGTGATCCGATGCTTCGGTTGGATCGTTCTGCTCGCGAACAATGGTTTGGTCAATCAAGCGCTCGGGACCGTGGGACTCGGTCCGTTTCAGCTCATGTATAACGCCACCGGCGTCACGATCGCCCTGGTCCATGTATTCTTGCCGTTTATGATTCTACCGCTCATGACGGCAATACAATCGATTGATCCCCATTGGGAGGAGGCGGCACGTACGCTCGGAGCTCCGCGCACACGCGTGTTCCAGAGGATCGTGCTGCCGCTGATATTGCCTGGACTCCAATCGGGCGTGATTCTGGTCTTCGTTCTTGCAGCCAGCGCCTACGTCATCCCGATGCTTCTCGGAGGCGGTCGCGTGCAGACACTTCCGACCGTTATTTTCCAACAGCTCATGGGCGGCTTGCTATGGCCGTTCGGTGCCGCCTTGGCCCTGACCCTCTCTTTTGCGGTTCTTGCGTCGATCTGGGCTTTCGTCTTCTTGGGCCGCAAACGCATGCGAGGGCTCGCATGAGGCTCGCATCGACTATGTTGTTGATTTCAGTGACGGCCGTCTATCTTTTTCTGCTGCTACCAATCGCGATCGTGGTGCTCGCATCCTTCAACGCAGCGGAATATCTCTCGTTTCCTCTGGCGGGGTTGTCATTTCGCTGGTATGCGGCTTTCATCAGTTCCCCGTCATTCACGAGCGCTTTTCTCGTCTCGATCGCCGTGGGGCTGGCGGCCGCCGCAGCGGCCACCGTTATCGGAACCCCAGCAGCGATCTTTTACGTCAGGTTTCTGCACCGTCATCGCGAGGAGTTTCGGCTGGCCATGCTGGCTCCCATGCTCCTGCCTGAGGTTTTGACCGCCATCGCACTGTTGTTCTTCTTCAATCAGGTGCTTATTGGCACGCAAACGCTTTTGCCGCTGATTCTTGGACATATCGTCATCACCTTGCCATTCGTATTCTTGACCGTCAGCTCGGCGCTTTACAATTTGCCGGCGACGGTCGAGGAAGCCGCGCGGACGCTTGGAGCGAGTGCCTGGAAGGCGTTTCGACGCGTGACCTTTCCGCTCATCAAATCTGGAATTATCACGGGCGCAATGTTGGCATTCATCATGTCCTTCGACAATGTCAACGTTTCCCTGCTCCTGAAAGCTGTCGGGACCAGTACTCTTCCGATTCAGCTGTTCGATTACCTGCGATACGATTTCGATCCAACGGCTGCAGCGGCCTCGACGATCTCCGTCGCGCTGACAATGCTGATTGTCTTCGCGATTGATCGCATTTACGGTTTGCGTGCAGTTCGCTTCTAGACCTCGGTCGCGAGGAGCACGAGGCATGCGGCTTGACTGGCTGAGAGCATTTCGCGCGGTTATGCAGACTGGAACCGTCACCGGCGCCGCAGCCGTGATGCTGCGCACCCAACCGCAAGTCAGCAGGATGATCTCGAGCTTGGAGGGCTCATTGGATCTGCGGCTCTTTAGCAGAGACGGGCGTCGGCTGATCCCCACCGAGGAGGGGCTCCAATTTTTTCAATACGTAGAGCCGCTTCTGTTCGGACTCGATGGCGCGCGAAACGTAGCTGAGGATATCAAGCACAAGCGAGGCAGGCCCCTTGTTATCACGGCTGAGCCATTCCTGCTCCACGCGTTGTTACCGGAGGCTATCCGTGCGTTGAGCGAGAGATGGGACCTTAAATATGCGGTCGATATTTGCGTCCGCGGTCTCGGTTTATGGATGTCCCGCAGCAATGCGGATCTTGCGGTCGTCGCCTTGCCGTTCTCGCAGACCGACATGGATCGCCTCATCTTCGCCGAAGCGGAGGTTGTCCTCGTCCTACCACCCGGCCATGCGTTGGCGGCACGCGAGATTGTTGACTTTCCGGATTTGCGTCATGAGCGATTCGTGGCGCTGCGACCGAGCACACTCCTTCGCGCACAGATCGACATTGCAGCGGCCCAGGCCGGCGTGTCGATCAATCCGGTCCTCGAGGCAGCATCGGGAGCCGCGGCTTGCGAGTTAGTCGCTCGCGGTCTTGGTGTCACCCTGGCCGATCCCATCGTCGCAGCTTCTTTTCGCTCGGCGGGCGTTTCCGTCAAGCGCATGTCGACGAACCTGCGTCTGACCTATGGCTACCTGATTCCCAGGGGCAGTGAGAGTATCGGTCAAATCTCGCGCGTAATGTACGCTGTTGCGGACGCTGCGGCCAGATTGGGTGGCGAATATGTGACGGTTGACGCGAGCTGGCAAAAAGCAGTTGCCTGAAGGTGGAGTTCGGGTGACCCCCTGCGTCGACGCCATTCGCCGATGCGTCAAACTCCGGCATAAACCCCCGTGGCGTCGCACGCTCCACAAGACAATGTTCCATACAACGCTTACCAGCAATGTGAGACAGAGCGCTGGCGCTGTGCCGAGCAGCACGGCGGTGAAGTGCAGCAATGCCAGCCCGGTTGCGAAACCGGCTGACGCCGGTATGGCGTTTGCCATCACTGCAGCCGTTGCAACACCGCTGATGCGACGATGGAGGATGAGGCCCGTGCCCGATAGCGCAATCGGGAACAGGGCGAGACTGCCAGAGAGTACCGGCCCGAGTTTGGCGCTCAGACCGACAACCGCTGCCACAAGGATACACGCCAGCAGCACGCGCAATAAGACGTCATACCAGCGATGCTCACTTGGAGGCATCGTGCCATGGCAGAAGCGCTCGGCTAGTGGCACGCACAGGCCAAACGTCACGAGAGTGAGCATGATGACGCCGGCAAATGTCCAGGTCAGCGATCCGGCGAGGACCGCAAGTACAATCCATGTCGCAAAAGCTGCGGCGAAGCTGGCAGCGATCCCGTGCCGCTGAGCGACCGCAGCGTAAGCCAAGCAAAACACCGTATTGACGGACACCATGGCAAGGCCTCCAACCGCGGCCCCTGCCACAAAGGAGGCATCGTGATCTATTGCCAGGAGAACGTAGGCAGGACCCGCCGAAGCCGGCAAGGTGACCACGAGCGCGCCAACCAGCGCGCCGGCTCGCTCGGCGATCAGCGAGCAAACCACCACGAAGCCCGCGGTTACAGTGATCTTCAGGATAAAGGCGAGACACGGCAGCAGATCAGGAGACATGATTCTCCCTACCCGTCACGCTACCGAGTCGGTCGACTCGTTTCATCGTTGATCGGAATTTGCGCTGCGGCCCGGCATCCGCCGTCGCTTGATAGCCTCCGAATTGGGCCGAGCATCCAACGAATAGCCGACCGCTCGAACAGTTCGAATGTAGTTTGGCGTGTTGCCCTCGTTGAGTGCCTTGCGAAGGCGGCTCATATGTACGTCGACCGTACGAAGGATGACGTGAATGTCTTTCCCCCACACGCATTGCAGGAGTTGCCGACGTGAGAAGACTTGGCAAGGGTGATTCATGAGGTGCCGCAAAAGCTGAAATTCGATGGCACTGACATGAACCTCTCGGTTGTTGCGAAAGAGTCGATGCGCCTTCACATCCATCCGAATGTCGAAAAAGCTGATGGTGCCATTGGCACCGGGAGTTTGCGGTGGCTGAAGTATGGTGCGGAACCTCGCGATAAGTTTGCCGGGAGCGAATGGTTTTAGAAGATAATCGATCGGACTCAGACTTCGCACCTTGAGCCGCTCGATATCCTCGGCGGCAGAAATCAGCATGACGATCGGGATGTCGCGGGTTCTGATATTGCTGCCGAGCTGTTGCCGGGCGAGCGCGACGCCTTGGCCGAGTGCCGAGTCAAGTGCGACGAGATCGGGCCTGCACCTTTCGGCCAAATTCACAACAGCGATACCATTCGTGGTAGTGTGACAAACGAAGTCGTCAAGCTCAAGGATGTACTTCAGGAGACCGACGAAACTCTCTTCGCCGGCAAGCAGCACGATCGGCTTAGCAAGCTCGAACGCATTAAATGACCAATCACGAGTGACGTTCTGACCCGTTGCGAGCACGTCAAGCACTCCTTTGGCACCGCATATCTCGTTGCGCGCGTTGCACGGCACGATCTATCGAAACCAAGAAATCTGAAATCACACAGCTCAATCCGACTGCCGCGTGACGCGCTGTCAGCTGGTTTCACCAAACACGACGACGACGCCGTGCACCCACGCCGTCAGGGATTCCTCAGTAGGAGGAACGACCATCGCCTTCGAAATCCAATTCGACGGGACCCAATAGTCGGGATATATTGGGCATATATATTGGTAGGCAAACATATAGTTAAAATTATATATGTGAATATATGTGCGTCGATATCGTATATCATTTGATGACAAATATGTTAGTGCGGGTGCAAGAAATCACTGCGAGACCAGGACGTTGCAAACGGTGCCGGAGTTTTGCTGTTTCGAGAATGCCGAAATGCCGTTCATGGCGAGAATCTCCGCCTCGCCGTGCTCCTCTCCTATGCGAGCTTCAAAGCGACGACACTAGGATAAAGAGCTATATGCGCGATTGATGCCCTCCTTGACCAGGGTCGGCATCCTGTCGATCTGCCCGTCGAGATCTCTTTTCAGAACGTCAAGGGCGGCTGCCGTGTCTTTTTTCCCCAGTGCCGAGGACAATGCGTCGATGCTTCTTCGGACTTCGCCGAAGCGCTCGGGATCTCCCAGATCGATCGTGCGTACATAATGCGTGCGGTCGTTTACATTGTCGACTGCGCGCATCATTACATCGTTTTCCGACAGGGCTGCGATGCGGACCGACACCTGCTCGACCCAACGGACGTCGTCGTTTGGCTGATCGAGCGGTCTTTCGGCTAGCGTGTCGATCATTGATGCAATATCGATTTCGCCATCGGCGGTCGGCACCAGCGAAGGCATCACGCCTGTGGCGCCATCGAGCCGATGCACCGCGTGTTCGACGGAACTGCTGAGGATCACGAACTGGAACCGGACGAGATCGATCATTTCCTTCAGATTGAGCGTTTTGGCAAAAAAGCCGCGCCGCGGCGTTGTGTCGAGCAAGGCCTCGGTCTGCAATCGGATCAAGGCTTCGCGCACCGGAGTCGAGCTGACGTGCAGCCGATCCGCCAATTCGCCGATCATAAGCTGCTCGTGCGGCCGAAAGCAATAATTGACGGTCATTGCCTTGAGCTGCCCGTAGACGCTATGATCCGAATTGTCCTCTAGCCATTGGGTCACCGGCGACACCTTCTCGTCTTCCTTTCGGAGAGACCTTCGTCGCATTCTTGATGCTAAAATTGACCGCATCTTGCTGGCGCTGAGATTCATTCCGACGTCCCGGACCGACTAACCGGCTGAACTCAGGCACCGGTTCTTGTGCCCGTCAACCACGGTTCGAGGTGCCGGCGTGCCGAACGCCGTGAAAATACGACACGAAACGGCGTAGCGAGTGCGCGCCGAGCCGCGGTGCATGGATCACGACCGAGCGATCTCAGTGCCGAGCAGCCATCGACGCGGGCCGCGTGGACATACGTGAATGCCTATATGCGATAGAGCCGAACACCGCCTCGCCGGCAACGAGCACGAGAAGCTCGACCGGCACCTGCGGAGATCGTGTCTGAAAGGGCGCGACGTGCCCCGATCAGCTCGTACGCGAGCACCATCGATGTAGCCGCTGCCAGCTGCGACTGGAAGAACTCCCCTCTTTTCGTTGCATTACTATTTTAACTCAACTGCTAGATTTTGAATTTTCGATGACGAAATTGCACCTGGCTCAAGGTTTCCTCCAAAACTATAACGATTACGCATAAGGTCCGCGACGGTTACGCATACGAGTCCGCTAGCGTCCAAGTTCATCACAGATTCCGGCAACGCGCACGAATACTGCGCTCGGCAGCAATTCGTCTTGGAACATAGTTCGCACTGCGGTCCGCCAACGCAGCGAATCGAGCGCCGTTGGCGGTCACGGGCGTTGCGTCGGCCGGAATGTGATAGGAATAAGCTATTAATGACGGCCGTTCGCACCGGAGCGCGGCAAATCCAGCTGCAATCCAGGAATCAGGCGGCAAATGCTGCTGCAATCCAGGAACCGCGGAAGGAGGTAAAATGAGCCGCGAAATTGAGACAGGAATATTGGCGATTTTTGCTTCTTTCGCGTTGAACCGCTTTGGCTCCGCTCAGGATCTCGGCCCGCAGGTCAAGAAGCTGGCAGATAGCATTGCCAGCCACACCGAGGCGCAACATCTGTCGGCATCGTGTCACCGTGATTGATGACCGATCATGGCGCATCGCGACGAATAGGGATGACCGTGATGCTGGCTACGCCGGAATTTTTCACGACAGCGCGTGATCTCGGCAAGTTTTCCAGATCGATGACGGGCCACGATAAGGGCGCCCTTGCAAGGACATTGTCCTCCACGAGCGTAACGCTTATGTGGTCCCGCCAATGGCAGGACAGCGAAAGAGAATATGGACTAGGCTGGGATCGATTGCGGCCCAGCTACAGGCTGCCGTCGCATCGCTCTTGCGGGCGCGGTCGATGTCTTACGGTTGCATTTGTGATCTGTTGAAGGATGATGAAGATATGACAAAGGTGCCTTTGTTGCGGCGGCTGGGTTTCACAGAGTCCTTCGCGATCGTGGTCGGGTCCATCATCGGAACCGGCGTATTCCTGAAGACGGCGGTGATGGCTCAAGACGCGGGCCCCCCGCTCTATGTCTTACTCGCGTGGCTGGTGGCCGGCGTGCTCTCGTTCATGGGAGCGCTGACATACGCGGAGCTGAGTTGCCTGTTTCCCGCGGCTGGAGGCGAATACGTCTTTTTGCGCGAGGCGTACGGCCCGCTCACCGGCTTTCTCTTTGGATGGACGAGATTCTGGATCGCCTCGCCCGGTTCGATCGCCGCATATGCGATCGCCTCCGTGACGTTTCTCGAAAGTTTTCTGCCAATGGCGAATCACCGGCTCGAGATAGCGATTGCGATCATCGTCTTTTTCACCGTGCTCAATTGCTTCTCCGTTCACTTCGGCGGAGGGTTGCAAGCCGTGATGACCGCCGTGAAGATTCTCATGATCTTCGGGCTGGCGGCGTCGATATTGGCGTTCGGAGCGGGCACGAATTGGGATCATCTAAGCGACGCTGCCTCATCAGCGGGATGGAAGAGCTGGTCCGGCTTCGGGTCGGCGGTTCTCGCGGCACTTTGGGCTTTCGACGGCTGGAACAATCTACCGATGGCGGCGGGCGAAATTCGCGACCCGGATCGCGTGATTCCGCAATCGCTCACATGGGGACTCATAGCCGTGCTCTTTTTGTATGCGGGCGCCAATCTCGCTTATTTTTACGCTTTGCCGTTTGAGGAAGTCGTAAATTCGCACTCCACGCTTTATCCCGACGCATTGCCGGTCGCGACAAAGGCCGCCTTGCAAAGTTTCGGCGGTGGCGCGGTTGTGATACTTTCCCTCGCCTTCGTCTTTTCTGCGTTGGGCGCGATGAACGGAACGATCTTGACCGGCGCCCGCGTTCCATACGCGATGGCCCGGGACGGCTTGATGTGGTCGTGGCTTGGTGAAGCGAACGCGCGCACGCATTCACCTGTCGTGAGCACGGTCGTTCAAGGCTTGTGGGCGTGCGTGCTCGCCGCCTCGGGCAGCTTCGATCAACTCACGGATAGTATCGTGTTTGCGTCGTGGATCTTCTACGCACTCAACACATTCAGTTTATTCTATTTCCGGCGCAAACTTCCGGCGCCTGCCTATCGGACGCCGGCGTTCCCTTGGCCGCCTGTGATCTTCATCGGCTGCGCGATCCTGCTGATCGTCAACACGCTTTGGACAACTCCGAAAGAAAGTTTGGCCGGATTATGCCTCATCGCGGCAGGAATCCCGGTTTATTTCCTGTTCCGTAATTACCGTTCTCCGACCGGAGGAAATTGACAGATGATCCTTCACCGACCGTGCTCTGGAACTGCACCGAACCGGCCGTGCCGCCTTCGTTGCCCGCCTGCGCGGACGAGGAGTCGTCGTGCTCGCGATTTTCGTCATACCCGGAATCTTGGCGGCGATCAGATTTTCATCGCAATATTTCGGCAGGGCCGAGAGAGGTCCCGATTGCCAGCCGCCGTTTGAATGTCGCAGCCATTAATGGCAATCTCGCCTCAATTTCTCAGAAGGAGGTGCATCATGGATGTTCGAGATCCGAAGGCAACGCGGATGGCTCCGCTCGAAGGTCGTACCGACTTGAAATCGAACGCTGTCAGGGACATATCCGGCGCGCTCAATGCCCTGCTCGCGGACATGTTCGCCCTGTACTTGAAAACGAAGAACTTCCACTGGCACATGTCGGGGCCGCACTTTCGCGATTACCATCTTCTGCTTGACGAGCAGGCCGACCAGATTTTCGCCACCACGGACGCATTTGCCGAGCGTGTTCGCAAGATCGGCGGGACGACGCTGCGTTCGATCGGCCACATCAGCCGGCTGAAACGCGTGCTCGACAATGACGCCGATTTCGTCACGCCATTGGACATGCTGGCCGAGTTGCGTGACGACAACAGGCAACTGGCGGCGGGGCTGCGCGAGGCGCACGGCCTGTGCGACGAGCATGACGATGTGGCCACGGCAAGCTTGCTCGAGGTCTGGATTGACGAGGCGGAGCGGCGCACTTGGTTCCTGTTCGAGGCTACGCGAGCGACTGAATCGTCAACCCGTCCGTGATCGCCGCGGTGTTCCAGAGGTCCCTGGAAGTTGCACAGCGAAGACAGAAAGCTCTCTTGGCGCAATGGGATCATTCTGACTCTCTCGGTTGGAATGATTGGATTGTTTTGCAGTGCTCTCAGGTTCCAGCCTTCAGAAAACCCAACAGATCGGTATTGAGCGTCGCCACCTGCGTGGTTGGCTCCGGTGAGGGAAACCCCGTAGATCTTCAAAGTGCCCTTCTTCAGCTGTTTCGCTGACGACGGCGCAGAATCTGCGTATGGCACAATCTGATCGTCGGACGACGTGCATCACCAGCACTGGCACGGTAATTTTTTTGAGGTCGTCGGTGAAATCGGTTTGTGAGAAGGCGACGATCCGATCGTAATGCGCCTTAAGGTCGGGATCCGCTTTCACATACCGGGTCCTTGCCGAAGCAAAGAAAGGGTGGTTTTTCAGCGCCCGGCGCGATCGCAATGAGGGCGAGCTCCTTGCATTCCGCGACCCGCATAGTCTGGATCAGCAGGGCGCGTAACACATCGTATGTTTGAGTTGGCTCCAACCCCAACGAAGGCGGAGCTTAGCGGATTTGTTCAAGCACGGAGCTCTGCGGACGTGTGTCGGTGCAGGTACGGTCATCCTCCTTCAGCTCCTCCCCTTTGCCGAAATGCCGGGAATTTCGGCGGCTTCGTTCGGGCTACGCGGAAGTGTGCGCACGAGCGGCCGCGTCGAAGCCGTGAGCTAATCATACGTAGAGGTTAGGACCTCTTCCGAAGGTGCGATGGCGGCGTGAGCGCCGCGCGTGTAAGATGGCCGGCAAGAGATATCACCAAGAACCGGAACGTCCGAATGAGATTCGTTGCGTGTTTTCGCACAGCGGCGGATCATGACCGTGAAACCAAGGAGGCTCACCGTGGACGAAGTCCAAGCGTTTGACGAAATCAGCAAGCAGCGTCGAAGTTTTCTTGGAACAGCCGCCATGACGCTTGCCGCGACCCAGTTTGGCATGATTGTCTCGGCGGCCGCACAGCCAAACAACGCAAGGCCCGGAGGTTTGCCAACGATGAGGCCCGGGGCCAACACGTCGTTCGGCTCACTCAAGCAGATCGATGCCGGTGTCTTGAACGTCGGGTACGCTGAGACCGGTCCTGCCGATGGGCGTGCGGTCATTCTACTGCATGGCTGGCCGTACGACATTCACAGCTTTGTCGACGTCGCGCCCTTGCTGGCGTCGGCGGGCTACCGGGTCATTGTTCCGCATCTGCGCGGCTATGGAACGACCCGATTTCTTGCGGGCGACACGCCCCGCAACGGCCAGCCGTTGGCGGTTGCCGCCGATATCGTTGCCTTGATGGATGCGCTCAAGATCGATAGCGCGACCATTGCGGGTTTTGATTGGGGAGCGCGGACCGCCAACATCATTGCTGCCGTCTGGCCGCAGCGCTGCAAGGGCATGGTGTCGGTGAGCGGCTATCTGATCGGCAGCCAGGAAGCCGGCAAGGTGCCGCTGCCACCCGCGGCGGAGTTCCAATGGTGGTACCAATACTACTTTGCCACCGAACGCGGCCGAGCCGGCTACGACAAATATCGGCGCGATTTCTCGAAGCTCATTTGGCAGCTCGCTTCGCCGAAGTGGAACTTCGATGATACCACGTTCAATCGCACCGCAGCGTCCTTCGACAACCCGGACCATGTCGCCATCGTGATCCATAACTACCGCTGGCGGCTCGGTCTCGCTGATGGTGAGTCCAAATATGACGACCTGGAAAAACGACTTGCCGAGTTCCCGGTCATCACCGTGCCGACCATTACGCTTGAAGGCGATGCCAACGGCGCCCCGCATCTGGAGCCCGCTGCCTATGCGAAGAAATTCTCCGGCCGATATTTGCACCGAACCATAACGGGCGGCATCGGACACAATCTGCCGCAGGAAGCTCCGCAGGCATTTGCGGAGGCAGTCGTGGAGATTGCTCGGGGCTGATCGCCTTCAGGCGCGGGCTGATGGCGGATCGCAAATAGACGTCGCAACTTGCGGCCGCGTTGGCGCAGCATAAATATGATTCCCTGGCCACCAGCCTACGCGAAGAAGCACGACTTCGTTTTTTGCACGGTACGCACGCTGACCGCCGAACGCTGAAGTGCCCGCATGTGCATTGCTTGACACGCAGTGGTAGGTCGCGCGGCCCATCGAGGTAACGGAAAAGGAGCAGACGCCATGGCGTTCATGATCAAAGTTAATGGGAGCACACACAGCGTTGATGCCGACGGCGACACGCCGCTTCTCTGGGTCTTGCGCGACGTGCTAGGCATGACGGGCACCAAGTTCGGCTGCGGGATGGCACTCTGCGGCGCCTGCACCGTGCATATCGACGGCGCCCCGACTCGCTCGTGCATAACCCCTGTCGACAGCGTTGGCACCGCCGAGATCACTACGATCGAGGCGATCGGCGCAACCCCCGCCGGCGCCAAGATCCAGAAGGCCTGGCTCGACCTCGAGGTCGTTCAGTGCGGCTACTGCCAGTCGGGCCAGATCATGTCGGCCTCCGCGCTGCTGGCGGGCAACCCGCATCCGACGGATTCCGACATCGATGAGGCCATGTCCGGCAACATCTGCCGCTGCGGGACCTATATCCGCATTCGTGAAGCGATCAAGCAAGCCGCACAATCGAGCCGGTAGGGAGGCCGACCATGATCATCGATCAAATCGTTTCGCGCACGGCTGGTCCGGAGCAATTCGAGTCAGCAAACGGCCTCACACGACGCGGATTCCTTCAGGCCGGAGCGGCCGCCGGTGGCGGCCTGATGCTGAGCCTGCGCTTGCCGTTCGCCAAAGGCGAAGCTCAAGCGGCCGCCTCCGATGGCTTCGTGCCCAACGCCTTTGTGCGCATCGACCGCGATGGCCAGATCGTCCTGACCATGCCCTATGTCGAAATGGGCCAGGGCACCTATACATCGATCCCGATGTTGATCGCCGAAGAGTTGGAAGTGGACCTGAAGCAGGTGCACTTGGAACATGCGCCGCCCAACGAAAAGCTCTACGCCAACCCGTTGATCGGCGTGCAGGCAACCGGCAACTCGAATGCGATACGCGGAGCGTGGCAGCCGCTCCGCCAGGCCGGTGCTACAGCGCGGACCATGCTCGTGGCCGCTGCGGCAAAGCGCTGGAATGTCGACTCCTCATCCTGCCGCGCGCAGAGCGGTGAAGTGCATCACGTCGCGACCGGGAGAAGCTTCAAATATGGTGAGCTTGCTGGCGACGCGGCCCAGATACCTGTCCCCCAAAATGTGGCGCTCAAGCAGCACAAGGACTTCAAGGTCATCGGTACCCCGGCCAAGCGTCTGGACACGCCTGCCAAAGTCAACGGAACCGCCGTTTACGGCATCGACGCTCGGCCGCCGGGGTTGAAGATCGCGACGCTTGCCCAATCGCCGGTTTTCGGCGGGCGCGTGAAGAGCGTCGACGACACCGCGGCCAAGGCCGTCAAGGGCGTCCGCCAAATCGTTCGCCTCGAAGATGCAGTCGCAGTGGTTGCCGATCACATGGGCGCCGCGAAGAAAGGTCTCGCAGCGCTTAAAATCCAATGGGACGACGGTCCGCATGCCAAGCTCAACACAGCAGACATCGCGAGCGAGCTCGAGCAAGCGACGCTCAAACCGGGCGCGGTCGCACAGAATGTCGGCGATGTGGGCGCGGCCATGGCAAAAGCAATCACCAAGGTCGATGCGAACTATGAAGTGCCATTCCTCGCGCACGCCACGATGGAGCCGATGAACTGCACGGTGCACGTCCGCAACGACGGCTGCGAAATCTGGGTCGGCAACCAGGCCATCGCCCGATGCCAGGCAGCGGCGGCGAAAGTTACCGGCCTGCCGTTGGACAAGGTCATCGCCCACAATCACTTGATCGGCGGTGGATTCGGCCGCCGGCTCGAATCCGATGGCGTCGGCCGCGCCGTCGAGATCGCGCGGCACGTGGACGGCCCGGTGAAAGTCGTGTGGACCCGCGAGGAAGATATCCAGCACGACATGTACCGGCCTTATTGGTTCGATCGGTTGTCAGCCGGCCTAAATGAAAAAGGGATGCCGATCGCCTGGAGTAACCGCTTTGCGGGCTCTTCGGTCATCGCCAGATGGCTCCCTCCGGGATTCAAGGATGGTCTCGACCCCGACAGCACCGAAGGCGCGATCGATCTCGTCTATGACCTTCCCAATATGCACGTTGAGTATGTGCGGGTGGAACCTCCAGGCATTCCGACGGCCTTCTGGCGCAGCGTCGGGCCATCGCACAACGTGTTCGTGACCGAAAGCTTCATCGACGAATTGGCGGCGGCGGCGAAGCAGGATGCGGTCGCTTATCGGCGCGCTCTTCTCGACAAAGCCCCCCGCGCCAAGGCGGTTCTTGGTCTCGCCGCCGAAAAGGCTGGTTGGGGACAGCCCTTGCCCGCAAGGGTAGGCCGCGGGGTGTCGCTCCAGAACGTGTTCGCGACCTATATGGCCCACGTTGCCGAAGTCGAGGTGTCGAAGGACGGGAACGTTCGCGTCCGCCGCGTCGTCTGTGCGGTGGACTGCGGCACCGCCGTCAATCCCGATACCGTCCAGGCGCAGATACAGAGCGCAATCATCTTCGGCATCACCGCGGCGCTGCACGGCGAGATCACGCTCAAGAACGGACGTGTCGCGCAAACCAACTTCGATACGTACCAGATGCTGCGGATGAACGAAGCTCCGGCTATCGAAGTCCACATCGTTCAAAGTTCCGAACCCCCGGGCGGAATGGGCGAGTGCGGAACTTCGCTCATCGTCCCGGCGGTGGCCAACGCGATCTTTGCCGCCACCGGCAAGCGTTTGCGCAAGATGCCGGTCGATAGCACTGCTTTGAAGCAGCCGACGTAAACGGACGATCGTCGGATACCCATGAGCTTCAAGTATGAGACTAGTGGAGCGCGTCAACCGAATTGAACGGTCGTAGGGGCGGCCCTTGTGGCCGCCCGGCAGGCCACAGCCTGCCGGCAGCGCGCGGGCGGGCACAAGGCCCGCCCCTACGCAGCGCACTTCCCCTTTAATTTTGATGAAGCACATGACTAGAGAGCCCTAAGGAGCTGAGATCATGAGCACGATCACAACCAAGGACGGCGTCCAGATCTTCTACAAGGATTGGGGCCACGGCCAACCGATTGTCTTCCACCACGGCTGGCCGCTCAGCTCCGACGACTGGGATGCCCAGATGCTGTTCTTTGTCCAGCAGGGATACCGCGTCGTAGGAATCGACCGGCGCGGCCACGGACGTTCGAGTCAGGTGTCCGACGGCCACGACATGGACCATTACGCTGCCGACGCAGCCGCGGTCGTCGAGCACCTGGATCTCCGCAACGCCGTCCATATCGGCCATTCCACGGGCGGCGGCGAAGTCACGCGCTACGTTGCACGACACGGCAGGGGCCGGGTTGCTAAGGCGGTGCTGATGTCCGCAGTGCCGCCGATCATGGTGAAGACGCCAAGCAATCCAGGCGGGCTGCCGATCGAGGTGTTCGACGGTCTCCGGAGTGCCTTGGCCGCCAACCGTGCCCAGTTTTATCGCGACTTTCCGGCGGGTCCCTTCTACAGCTTTAACCGACCGGGTGCGAAACCGGTGGAAGGTGTCATTGATAATTGGTGGCGCCAGGGAATGATCGGCGGGGCCAAGGCGCATTACGACGGTATCAAGGCGTTCTCAGAAACCGACTTCACTGAGGATCTGAAGAGCATCGACGTACCCACGCTCGTGATGCACGGGGACGACGACCAGATCGTTCCCTACCAGGACGCTGCCTTGCTGTCGGTCAAACTCCTCAAGCATGGCACGCTGAAGATCTACCCCGGCTTCCCGCACGGCATGCTCACCACCCACGCCGACGTCATCAACCAGGACCTCCTGGCCTTTATCCGCAGCTAACGGTGGAGACGAGTCCCCCTCGTTGGGAGGGGCCCGAATGGATCGAGCCCACCAGCCTGGTCAAGCTGTGTTCAAATCGATCCTGCCGGAGGAGATTGACTGGAGACCATTCCCGGCGTTTCAAGGGCTATGGCAGGGACATCGACCTCTTGCGCTTGCATCCGATCGTGCCTTACCTGAACGCTATCGCAACGGCGGCCAGCGCAGCGGGAAACGACCAGGCCCAATCTCCCACAACGGCGATAGCGGCAGCGGCCACGACGCAGCCCACGAGAAAACCGATGAGGAGAAACAGCGATCTTCTCAGCCGTTCTGCATCGACCGGCATTAATGGACGGCGTGGCGACAACGCGTCCATCAGCGACAAAACGGTGTTCGTCAAATTGCCGGTCATCACGGAGGTGGAAATCGCGCGTGGCATCGCCAAGCGGAACAGCGCATACTGACAAGCCATGGCGGACACTGCGATCATGACTGCGATCCCGGCCATCAAGCCGTGCGGACTGGCGGAGGGTTTGGTGATCACGCTGAAAACAAAGACGCCCGTAAGCAGCAGAAATTGAATCATGAGAAGGAGCCGGGCCAGACCCGAGCCGCGCTGGCCCGATGCCTGGGCCACGAACCACACGGCAGCGACGGCGATCATGAAGACAGGGATTGCCAGAGCTTGCGCGAGATTCACTGGCCCGCCTCGAACGACCAAAGCAGCTGCCACGACGAGGTTGCCCGTGACGTGAGCCGTGAAGATATTGCCGAGCGTAAAGAAGCCGGTCAGATCGACCATCCCCGCAATCACGCTCAGCAGCGGCGAAAGCCGATCCTCCAGTCGCGACAGCGCCGCGGCCTCGTTCGGCGCGTGTGGCAACGGATGGATGACGTCGGAATTTGAAGTGAAGGTCGGCATGTTCCGTCGCCTCCTATGAATTCGCCGGCTTCGAGCTTTCGCTGAAGTGATCGATGGCGAGCTTCGGAACGATGAGGCCGAAGCTCATGGCCAAGATGATTGTCAGCGCCGTCATGCCGTCGCTGATCGTCGCGCTGACCAGATCGGACGTCGTCTGTGCTCCGCCGGCGATCTGCACGAGCCCGCTCGCCATCCTGAACAGGTAGACGCCCGGAATCATCGATACCACCGAGGCAAAGCCGATCGCCGCGAATGGCATGTGCGTGCGGCGCGAGACAGGCGTGAGGATCAGTCCGACGACCAGACAGGCGACCAAAGCCCCGGCCTGGATGCTGGCGCCGAACACCGCGAGCATCCCCCACCGCAAAGCGTGCGCCAGCATTCCGACGGCGATCGGCCAGGGCAGCATGGTAGGCGGCGTAGAGAAGAAGACGCTGTAGCAAGCGACGGCGACGCCGGCGGCGATTACGTCCTGCAAAAGAGGGACCGCCCGGCCAGGCGGGTCGATTGGCAAAGAGGCTCCGAACAACATCAGTCCAAGCAGCAGGCCGGTCGATATCACCACAACGATGAGCGCCGCATAGATCAGACGCGCCGCACCGAGATGGATGCGTCCACTGACGAGGTCGAGCGCGCCATTTAGAATGTGCGGGCCCGGCACCAGAATCATGCATGGACACCACGAGCCGGAGCGATGAGCTCAGCTCATATCGCACGGCAAGCGCGCCGATCACGCCAGCCAGCAGCGCCGCCGCGAAGGGTTGGATGAAGATGTTTGCGCTGACCTGCGCGACGCCACGCCGCAGCAGGGCACCGGCGGCGGCACTTACAAAGATCAGCACGGCGGGGAAGAGATGCTCCATGCCGAAGATCACGGATAGCGCGACGGCGCCCGCTGCCGCCGCGAGCGTGAAGAGCCATGTCGGCGAGGGCGGTCGCCCGGCGATCGCGTCGATCGCCTTTAGTAAGCCGTCCGGTGCAGATCGGCCAGCCTCGACATCATTGAGTGCCTGCATCGCGGCGGCCACACGATCCATGTCGACGCCGGCAGGGTCTGCCGGCACTGCGGAGACTACGCCGGCGCCCTGGTCTTGCGACTGGAACTGCAGTTCGCCCCATCGCGGCATCACCCTTGCGCGTAGTCCCAGGCATTGGCCAAGTCGCTCTGCGGCAGCCACGGTCTGGTCTGTCGCCTGCCCATTGACAAAGAGGACGCGGGCGAACGCGAGGACAAGGCTGGAGCGCGCTTCCGACATGCCGTTAGTTCGTTCAACGCGGGCTCGCGGCCGGTCCGTCCGTTGCCACGTAGGGCTTGACCATTTTGCGCGGGTCAACCACGCGGTCAAACTCAGGCTCCGTGACAAAGCCCAGCTTCAACGCCGCGTCCTTCAGCGTGAGATCGTTATCCATGGCATAATGCGCGATCTTCGAGGCCTTGTCGTAGCCTATGACCGGCGAGAGCGCCGTCACCAGCATGAGCGACCGCTCTACGTATTCGTTGATCTTCTTCAGGTTTGGCTTGGTGCCCTCGACCAGGAACTTGCGGAAGTTCACGCATCCATCGGTCAGTATCGTGATCGAATGGGCGATGTTGAAGATGATCAGCGGTTTGTAAACGTTCATTTCGAGATAGCCGCCGGCTCCGCCGAAACCCACCGCGACGTCATCGGCCATCACCTGTACGGCAATCATCGTCAACGCTTCGCACTGGGTCGGATTGACCTTGCCCGGCATGATCGAGGAGCCTGGCTCATTCTCCGGGATTTCCAGTTCGGCAAATCCGGCGCGCGGCCCGCATGACATGAGGCGGATGTCGTTGGCGATCTTGTACAGCGACACCGCGAGCGTGCGCAGCGTTCCGGAAAGTTGGATGAGCGCGTCGTGGGCGCCTTGCACCGTGAACTTGTTGGGCGCGGTGACGAAGGGCAGACCGGTGAGCCGTGCGATCTCGGCGGCGGCCGCTTCGGCGAAGCCAGGCGCCGAGTTGATGCCGGTGCCGACGGCGGTGCCGCCGAGCGCCAAGCGGTACACTCCTTGCAAGGCCGCTTCGATGCGCTCCAGGTCGTCCGACAGCATTCCAGCATAGCCCGACCACTCCTGGCCCAATGTCAGCGGCGTGGCATCCTGCATGTGGGTGCGCCCAATCTTGACGATGTCGCGCCACGCTTGCGCTTTTGCGGCGATCGCATCGCGCAAAGCGGCGACGGCGGGGATCAGGCGCTCCTTGGTATTGACGGCGGCCGCGATATACATCGCCGACGGAAACGAATCATTCGACGACTGCGCCATGTTGACGTGGTCGTTAGGATGAACCGGCGTCTTGCTGCCAAGCGGCGTGCCGGCGATCTGGCAGCAGCGATTGGAGATCACCTCGTTGACGTTCATGTTGAATTGAGTGCCGCTTCCCGTCATCCACACGTGCAGCGGAAACATGTCGTGGTGTTGGCCGGCGAGGAGTTCGTCGCAGGTCTGGACAATCAATTTGTGACGCTGATCGTCGAGCCGCTTGCCGCCGTGGTTCGCCGAGGCGGCCGCCTTCTTCAAGGTGGCATAGGCGGTAATCATTTCGCGCGGAATGAGATCCTTGCCGATGCTGAAGTGCTCGAGCGACCGCTGAGTTTGAGCACCCCACAGCTTGTCCGCGGGCACCTCGACCACGCCGAGGCTGTCGGTCTCTTTTCTCATCTGGGCCATGTCGTGTCTCCTGCGTTCAGAGTTGGAGCACCCCCTTGCCTCGATCGCGAACCCAAATCCAGAAACAAGCTCTCGCCGAGCCAGTGGATTCCGGCATCGCTAGCGGAGCGTCTGTCGACAGCGCCTGCGACTAACGCCGATCAGTGCGCGGCCGATCAGCCGAACGTGAACGCGTAAGCCGCGACGCCTGGATCGAGAAACTCGATCTCGAACTGGCGATCGGCGATGGGCTTCGGTTGTCGGATCAGTTGGTACAGACGCTGTTCGGCCACACTACCGTTGCCTTGGTCGTCAACATCAGTTCCGTGAGCCGCGCCCGGTGGCTGTCCATCGATCAGCACGCGAAACCTCACGGACGTTCCTGGCGCTGCCGGGCCCATGACGAGATGAAGATCGCGGGCGTGAAAACGGTACGCGATGCGTCCATTGGCCTTGTTCAGCATGGCGGTTTCCGGGTTCACCGTCCAATCGCCAGACAAAGCCCATTCATTCAGGCGCAACCGCGCGGGCACTTCATACATGCGAGGCTTATCCAAGACCGCCCCGCCAGCGGACGCAAAATTCTGGGTGCGCTCATACCCGAGATAATTTTCCGGAGACATCAGGCTGGCCCAATCGGCGGCCGCTTCGACGCCGCGGGCATCGACCGACACCGGTTGACGGTCGATTCCGCCAATTCCCGCCTCGGTCAGCAATGCTTGAATGATCATTTCCGACTGTTCGTAAGAGCCCTCGCCAAAGTACTGGTGTCGAACGCGCCCCTGCGAATCGATGAAATACAGGGCCAGCCAATACTGGTTGTTAAAGGCGCGCCATATGACATGCTCACTGTCCACTGCGATCGGGTAATCGATCCGCATCTCTTTCACGGCCCGGCGAACGTTATTGATGTTTTTTTCAAAAGTGAACTCCGGCGCATGGACGCCAATTACCACCAGTCCCTTATCCCTGTATTTCTCGGACCAGGCGCGGACATAGGGAAGTGTGCGCAGCCAGTTGATGCAGGTGTAGGTCCAGAAATCGATCAGGACGACTTTTCCGCGCAGAGCCGACGCCGTCAGGGGCGGCGAATTGAGCCATTCGTTCGCCCGCTCAAGAGAAGCCAGCTCGGTTTGACTGGCAATCTGGCCAGTGGGAAGCCAGTGAAGGAATGGAACCCGTACCCCTGTGGATGTCATCGGCTGCCCCTTTAATTCTGCTACAAAGCCCGCAATCGGTGCCCCGATTGCGGTGGCGAGTGCCGCCGCTACCAGCAGCTTGTTTGTTTTCATCTATGAATCCTTTCTGGTCTCCGAGCGATATTGCGGCGCTCGTCTCGCGTAGAGCTCCTATGCACTGATTCCCGAGGTTTGGAGGGAAGAGAGCGAGTCGGCGATTTGCTTTGTGGTCACAATGGCACTGGCGTAGTTCGGAATATTGATATCCAGAGCGGCGTGCATCTCCTCGTCCGAGTAACTCGCGGTCGCGTCTTTCACCACGGTGACCTCGTAGCCTAGCTCAGCGGCGAACCGTACCGTTGCCTCCACACAGGTGTGCGCGATCAGCCCGATGACGATGAGCTGATGGACGCCGTGCTTCTTGAGCTGCAAATCCAGATCGGTGTTGGCAAAGCCACTGGAGCACCAATGCTCGAGTGCCACGATGTCGCCTGGTTGCGGCGCGAATTCGCTGCGGATCTCGCCGCCCCACGTCCCGTATTCGAAGGTCTTATGCGACCACGCTGCCTTCTGGACAGGCGCGATGTACTTCCAGGTCTCGTAGTCGCCGGGACGATACCGATGATGCAACACATAGAAGATACGAAGCCCGGCGTTCCGCGCAGCATTCAGGACCTGTAACATATGCGGCACGCAGTTATTTGCTTCTGCGACACCTTTTAAGCGATCCCATACCTTGCCTCCCTCGGAAATGAAGTCGTTGTATGGGTCGATCACCAGCAGTGCAGTGAGCTGCTTCTCGTACGTCACTTTCGCCATGCCTTTCTCCAACGATCGTGTGCAGGCTAGCGTCAGCTCACTGAGATCTCACTTGATCAGAGTGATGAGCGGCTTGCCCTTTTCGACGACGTACGTGGCGAGCTCCGCCCCATTTGTGCTGCCGACGTTCCTCGCCAAGTGCGGAGTTCCGGCCGCGACGAACAGGACGTCGCCGGCCTTGACCCTCGCCAGCTTGCCGCCGATCTCGTACTCCAACGTGCCTTCGATGACATAGATGATCTCTTCGCCCGGATGCGTATGCATCGGGGCGACATATCCCGGGTCGAAGTCGACGCGCACCTGGATGACCTCGCGTCCGGGAGCGCTGAGATCATGGCGCTGCAGGTCGGTTCGTTTGGTTCCCGCCTCCTGAGCCTGCGCTAGTTGCAGCGCCAAACCGCTTGCGGCGATCAGCGCCGCCACCGCAATGGTTCGCATCGTTGTCACGCGGCGCTCCTATTGGCGGAGCGATCGAAACGTGGCCCGCAGCTCGGCCGCAAAAAGCTCGGGCTGTTCCCAAGCCGCGAAGTGCCCTCCCTTGTCGACCTCGTGGAAGTAGATCAGGTTGGGATAAGCGCGCCGCGCCCAGGTCTCCGGGGCTCGATATACGTCGTCCGGGAATACCGTGATGGCGACCGGCAGCTTGATCTCCGCCGTCTTCTGCGCGGCCGCGACAATGACGCTGCCTCGTGCGCCGTTCTCCCAGTAGAGGCGCGCGGCCGAGGCAGCAGTGTTCGTCAGCCAGTACAGCGTGATGTTGTCCAGCACGTCGTCCTTCGTCGGCGACTGCTTCGGATCGGCGCCGTACGACCACTGCGCGAAGCCCGGGTGCACGAGGACCCACGCCGCGAGGCCGACCGGGGAGTCCGTCGCGCCGTAGCCAACCGTCTGCGGCCGCGCGGTCATCATCGTGAAGTATGCAGCGTTTCCCGCCATGTTGTACTTCCTCAACGCTTCGACAACGTCGCGCTCCTTGTCGGAGATTCCCGCCGGCAGCGGCGCGCCGCCGAGTGCCGGCACCACCTCCGGCGGTATCGTCGCCGGCAAGTTGATGTGGATGCCGACCAATCCCGCCGCCGACTGGCGCGCCATCGCACTCGAAATCGGCGTACCCCAGTCCCCGCCTTGCGCGACGTAGCGGGTGTATCCGAGGCGCTTCATCAGCTCGGCCCAGGCTCGCGCGATGTGGTCGGGGTCCCAGCCGGTGCCGGTTGGCCTGCCGGAAAATCCGTAGCCCGGTACGGAGGGAATGACGACGTCGAAAGCGTCCTCGGCGCTGCCTCCGTGCGCGGTCGGATCCGTGAGCGGACCGATGATCTTGAGTTGCTCAATGATCGATCCCGGCCAACCATGCGTAATGATCAGCGGAAGCGCGTTGTTGTGACGGGAGCGGACTTGGATGAAGTGAATGTCCACCCCGTCGATGTTCGTCTTGAATTGCGGCAAGGCATTCAACTTAGCCTCAGCCTTGCGCCAGTCGTAACCGCTGCCCCAGTAGCGAACAAGCTCCTGGAGCTGGGCCAGCTGAGCGCCCTGCGAGCTATCGGCGACGGTTTCCTTATCGGGCCACCGCGTCGCAGCAATGCGCTGGCGGAGGTCATCGAGCGCCGCTTGCGGCACCTCGACTTTGAAGGGGCGGATCGACTGGTCTTCTGCTGCAGCGCGGGGCGTAGACGCCTGGGCGACGACCGCGCTTGCGGTATCGGATCGAGTCGTCGTCTCGCCGTAGTTAGGGGATGAAAAGACGCAAAGCCCGAAGGCGAGGGCGACTGCCGTGGCGGCGCAGTGCTCAAATTTGTCGAGTGTCATGGACGGATCCTTGTTCAGTACGCGGAGGGAATGACACCAGACGCGCCGCGTCCGGTCGATTAGTACTGGTATTGGACGATAGTATTGCTCAATATCTTGTGTGACCCAGGCTTGCCGTTGCTCGGCCCGGCCACGCCGGTTTTCGGCTGTGGCGGGGCAACGCGCTCAGGCTTTATTTCAAATGCTCAGGTACGAAGCGACCTGAAACTGGCGCGCATCTCGGCGACGAAGAGCTCCGGCTGCTCCCAGGCCGCGAAGTGGGTGCCCTTATCGAGCTTGTTGTAGTGGATAAGCTTGGGATACGCCCGCTCCGCCCAACCGCGCGGAGCCGCGTAGATCTCATTTGGGAAGACGCTCACGGCAACCGGGATCTTGACGCCCCTCGCGTCGAAGAAGCCTCCCGCCCCAAGCTGCGCGGTGTCCCAGTAGAGTCGCGCCGAGGAGATCGCGGTATTCGTCAGCCAGTAGAGCGTGACGTTGTCGAGGACATCATCCCGCGTCAGCCCCTCCGTCTTTCCGTCGAAGACGCGGGCGATCATCTCCTGACTGCGTGCGTCGTGGTCGATCATCCAGGCGGCGAGGCCGACCGGCGAATCGACGAGCCCATACAGCGTCTGCGGACGATTGTTCATCTCAAGGGCGTAGCCCAGCCCCTTCTTGTAGAAGAAGTCGAGCTGGTCCCACGCGTTGCGCTCCTCGGCCGAGAGATCGGCGGGCGGGGCTTCGTGGAACGCGAGCGCCTTTGATATGTTGGCTGGAACCGTGGCCGCCATGTTGGTGTGAATGCCGAGCAATCCCGGCGGCTGCTGCAGGGCCATCACCTCCGAGACGGCATTCCCCCAGTCGCCACCCTGCGCCACGTACTGTGTGTAGCCGAGGCGTTGCATCAGCGTCGCCCA
>DATGCX010000433.1:0-3322 GCA_035311445.1 Xanthobacteraceae bacterium
TCCGAAAAGAGGACGCGAGGTTGCTTCTAACCGCCGGAAATCTCGTACCGAGAGCACGATCACCTTGGGCGGTTGTGGCAGCCACGGAGAACTGGATCGTCTCCAGAAAATTGCTAGCACGAGAAGTGTGCGGTCCTTAAGCGCGTCGAAATCGATACCGCTGGGAATGATCAATGTGAAATCCCAATCTTCGCCTGGAGCGATCAACGCGAGAGGCGCACGCCCTATCGCTGCCTCCGCGATGCTGCGGATTGAATGGTCCTTGGCTGCGGCGAAAACTCGCGGCCAGCATTTGACATCTGTCACCGTATGTCGGCTTTGTCGGTGTTGGCTATCCGCACATAGCGATACGGGGTGCCCTTCGGGCCTCGGATGTGTACATACGCAATCGGCCGAGCGCGAAATAAGCGATCCCAGACGGTGAAAATTCCCGTGGCCAAACCGACAATAGCCCCGATCTTGGTGATGAGGTCGGTCACTAGAGTTTGTCCGCCAATACCTGCCGCCCCGCCTCCGTGATCCTCACCCGCGCGACCTCCATCGCGCGCTCGCCAGCGACCAAGCGCTCTGCTGTCGCGGTCGCGAGCCCGGCGCGGATCAGCTCTACCAGCAGCTCCACGGTAAACCCGTGTGCCAGCATGATCGCCTCGGTCGCGCCGTCATGAGACGCGGCGAGCAGCTCGAGCGCGCGGCGGCGGTCGGGCTGGGGGCCGTGGCGACGGCGGCGGGGCTGGGGCATGGAGTAGTGGCGGCGGTTTTGGTCGAGCCCTAAGGATATCAGGCGTCCAGAGATAGTTCGAGGCCGCACGGCTCGACCGCGCGATCGGAAAGCTTCAAGGCGGTAGACGTGCACGGCGTTGCGACAGAGGGCACGTGCTTTGGCGTGGCGCGGGTGGTCCGGCCGTGCTCCGGACCGCTGCCCATGGTGCATCGTTTCGAAGTCCAGCCTACACTCCGCCATATCGACAGCCACGGAGCGGTCCATGACCACCCGACGCGCCGCCTGCAGTTGCGGGCAGCTTCACCTTACGATCGAGGGCGAACCATCGCGCATCTCCATGTGCCACTGTCTAGAGTGCCAGCGCCGGACCGGCGCCGTGATCAGCAACCAGGCGCGCTTCCCCCGCGAGCAGGTCACTTTCGCCGGTAAGGCTGCGACGTGGATGCGGACAGCTGAAAGCGGCAACGCGCTGACCTTTCATTTCTGTCCGACATGCGGCTCCACCGTCTACTGGGAGAGCGAAGGCTTTCCTGGATACGTCGCCGTTGCCATCGGCAACTTCGCCGACCCGAATTTCCCCGCGCCGACCATCGCGGTGTGGGAGGAGTCACGCCACCCGTGGGTCTCCTTGCCGCCCGACACGCCGCCCAAGCGCGTGGCGAAGCAGGGGTAAACCGTTGAACATTTGACGCGTACGCTGGGCGTTTCCGCCAAGGTTGCGTTGGACAAAGATGCGGCGGTCTTGCCCGCAGTTCAGCGGATCGGCAGCATTGGCTCTGATACGCTCCTCGACGGAGTGCATGACCCTCACGTCAGAGTTCAGGTTTCCGGTATAAGCGGATGGCAAAAAAGCACGGGGGTAAGATGAGCGGCACCCGTCGGGACTTCCTGCGTCGGGTCGCGCAGGCTGGAGGCTATCGCGCCACCTACCTCACCATGCAGGCGATGGGCCTCCTGGGCACGGCCGCCGTCGCTGAGCCGCTAGCGCTCGAGCCCGGCGCGCTTCACGGAACCAAGGTCGTCGTCCTTGGCGCCGGGATGGCAGGGCTCTCGGCGGCCTACGAGCTCTGCAAGTCCGGATATGATTGCGCGGTGCTCGAAGCCCGCGATCGCGTGGGCGGCCGCAACTGGACTGTTCGGCCTCGCACCAGGCTCGACATGACCGACGGCTCACGCCAGATCTGCGACTTCGATGAGGGCCTGTACTGGAATGCGGGCGCGGCGCGGCTTCCCAGCCATCATCAAGCCATCCTCGGCTATTGCCGAGAGCTCGGCATCACCCTCGAGGTCGAGGTTAATACCAGCCGCGGCGCATTGCTGCACAATCCGGCGGCGAACGACGGCCGGCCGATCGAGCTGCGCCAAGCGATCAACGACGCCCGCGGGGAAATCTCCGAGTTGCTCGGCAAGGCGATAAACCGTGGCGCGCTCGACGAGGAATTGTCAGCGCACGACAAGGAGCGGATGCTCGCTTTCCTGCAGCATTATGGGGACCTGTCGCCGGATTTGCGCTACGAAGGGTCGACGCGCTCCGGCTACAAAACCCTGCCGGGCCCGGCCGAAGAGGTCGGCGTGAGGCGCGATCCGGTGCCCCTGGGCGTGCTGCTCGACGCCGATATGTGGACCGCCATATTGTTCGAGGAGAATTTCGCGCAGCAGGCCACCATGTTTCAACCGGTTGGCGGCATGGATCGCATCGCGGAGGCGTTTGCGAAGAAGCTCGGCCCAGTCGTGCGCCTTAGCAGCGAGGTCACCGCCGTCCGCCGCACCAACAGCGGCGTGAGCATATCGTTCGTCGACAAACAATCCGGTAGGCACAACGCCATCGAGGCGACCTACTGCATCGCGACAATCCCGCTCAAGGTCTTGCAGGATATCGAATGCGATTTTTCACCCGCCTATCGGGCCGCCATCCGCAACGTCGATTACGCCAACGCCGTCAAGATCGCATGGCAGTCGCGCCGGTTCTGGGAAGCCGACGAGCGCATATACGGCGGAATTTCATGGACGACAGGACCGACCACACTGGTCTGGTATCCCAGCGACCGCTTCTTTTCGGCGAAGGGGATTTTGCTCGGCGCCTATGCGATCGGCGGACAAGCGGACGAAGTAGCAAGCAGATCGCTGCACGAACAGTTCGACATGTCGCGCACGGCAGTCGAGGGTTTGCATCCCGGCCGGAGCTGGGAGCTCGAGAAGCCAATGGCAGTTGCCTGGAGCAAGGTGCCTTACAGCCTCGGCTTCGCCGCGCGATTCCGTCATGGCCAAGAGAGCGAATACTCTCTCCTCAATACGCCGGACGGCCCCTTCTACTTCGCCGGTGAACATCTGAGCCGGATCGGCCCCTGGCAGGAGGGCGCGATTCTGTCTGCCCGGCGCGCAGCCAATATGATCGACAAGCACCGGCGCGCGATGGATGTGATAAACGCGAAGCCGTGAGCGCGCCCTTGGATGTGTTTTCAGAGTCCATTTGGCGGCTGCGAGTAGTTCAAAGATCGAGAGAAAGAAACGATGAAACGGATGTTGTTGGTTATTTTGACGGGAATAGCTCTCGTGTACTGGGCTCACTTCGGAGAGCCGGCACGGGCCCAAACACGCACC
>DATGCX010000434.1:0-40350 GCA_035311445.1 Xanthobacteraceae bacterium
GCCCTCGATGGCGGCGAGCCACAGCGGCAGCGCCACGCCGGGCCGATCGGCTGGATAGTGGCTTCGCTCGACCAGTTCCGCGATTTCGTCGGCGAAGAAGCTTGCCACCAGGGCGGTCACCGCAGGCATCAGCAGGATCGCGCCGGCGAACAGCCCCAGCCCCAGCGCAAAAGCGACGATCCAACCCAGCACCGCAAGGGGACCGTGGGCCGCCGGCCCGATCGTCACCTCGAGCCATCCCAAGCCGGTGCCTGAAAGCCACTCCAGCAAGCGAAACAGTGCAATAACGACGATGATCAGGAATGCAATGGCCAGTCCCACGGACTTGAACAGCACGGTACGGAACGGCTGTGAAAACATCTGGCCGAGCACCTTGAACACCGCCTCAAGCATCCGACCTCCAGGTCCGGCCAGATTTCCACTGGGCCAGCAGCGCATTTGCGTCGGAAATAGTCTGGGAAATCGCCACGTTTCCGGTCGCCCGGGACGCCCCCGACGTGATCTCACATGCCGGGTCGAGACGGAAGCCTCTTGCCCACCTTGCCGGGGATCGGTAGATGTTACGCGCCCGCCTAACAAAAATGGATTCCGAGCAATGCTCGAACTGATCCGGTACATCAACCTCCTGCTCGACCTTTACATTTTTATTCTGTTTGCAGCCGCCATCCTGAGCTGGCTCGTGGTGTTCAACGTCGTCAATACCCGCAATCCGGCGGTGCGGATGATCGCTGACTTCCTTTATCAGGTCACGGAGCCGGCGCTGCGCCCCATCCGCAACCGGCTGCCGAATTTTGGCGGCATCGACATCTCGTTCATCGTTCTCATCCTCATCATTTATTTTATCCAGATCGTCGTCCTCCCCAACTTGGCGAAGGCCTTTTATTAGCGATGGATGCAGGTGACAGTCCATGGGCGGTCTGCGCTGACGGGCTTGTCGTAACCGTGCGACTCACTCCTAAAGCTGGTCGTGATTCGATTGATGGCATCGGGCACTTGTCCGACGGACGCAGCGTTTTGAAGGCGCGGGTCAGTGCAGCGCCAAGCGATGGCGAGGCCAACGCCGCGCTCACGCGGTTGCTGGCGCAAACGCTCCGCATTGCGCCACGCGAGATCGCGCTGGTTGGCGGCGCGTCTTCGCGCATCAAGCGAATGCTGATCAAAGGAGATACCCGCACCGTCGTGGCGGCGCTGGAGCAAATCAGGGCAGCGTCGGCACAATGACAGCGAGGCTGATCGACGGAAAAGCCGCGGCGGCCGAACTGCGCGCCAAGGTCGCCGCAGAGGTGCGGCGCTTTGCGGCCGCTCATGGCCGGAGCCCCGGATTGGCGGTGGTGCTAGTGGGCGACAATCCGGCCAGCGAATCCTATGTCGCCAGCAAAACGAAAATGTCTGCGCAGGCCGGCATGCAGTCGTTCGATCATCGGCTGCCTGGTACCGCTGGCGAAGCCGAACTGCTTGCCCTGATCGCACGGCTCAATGACGATCCGTCCGTACACGGCATTCTCGTGCAATTGCCCCTGCCGCCTCAGATTGATCCTTATCACGTGATTGCGGCGGTCGATCCGAGCAAGGACGTCGATGGATTTCACCCGACGAACGCAGGTCGGCTGGCGCTGGGGCTGCCGTCGCTGGTGCCGTGCACGCCGCTTGGCTGCGTCATGCTGGCCAAGACCGTGCATGCCTCGCTCAGCGGCCTGGAAGCGGTCATCGTCGGTCGTTCAAATATCGTCGGCAAGCCGCTCGCACAGTTGCTCATCGGACAAAGCGCGACCGTGACGGTGGCGCATTCGAAGACGCGAGATCTGCCCGCAGTATGCCGGCGGGCGGATCTCGTCATCGCCGCAGCTGGCCGCCCCGAGTTGGTGGGGCGTGACTGGATCAGGCCCGGCGCGACGGTGATCGATGTGGGCATTAACAGGGTCGCGGGCGAAGACGGCCGCTACCGCATCGTAGGCGATGTGGCTTTCGCGGAAGTATGCGAGGTGGCGGGCGCCATTACGCCCGTGCCGGGCGGCGTCGGCCCCATGACGATCGCCTGCCTGCTCGGCAACACAGTGAAAGCCGCGTGTCTATCGACCGGACTTCCCGCACCGAAATTATGATGACTCCACTGGTCTACGACTCAGGCCTGCCAAGCATAAGCAATTTTGTCGAGCGTCTTGTTACCGAATTTCTCGGATGACCGTGCGACCGCCTGACCGCCAAGAGCGCGGTAGAACGCAACCGCCGGGGTATTATCCGATAATGCCCAAACCACCAGACTCTTGATTCCGCTCTGTGCCAGATCGCGCCGCGCAGACGTGAACAGGCGGCGTCCGAAACCCAGACCTTGGAATTCCGGTCGCAGGTACAGCTCGTAGATTTCTCCTTCATAAGTCAGGCTGCGTGCCCGGTTTCGACCATAATTAGCATAGCCCGCAATGGTGTCTCCGAACGCCAAGATCGAAATTCGGCTGCCCTTGCGGACCGCGCCTTCCCACCACTCCGCTCCCCGCCGGTTGATCAGCTTGTCCAACTCCGGGCCCGGGATGATACCCTGGTACGCGTTGCGCCACGCCAAGTCGTGGGTGGCAGCAAGTCCCACGGCATCGGACGTCTTGGCGCGGCGAATTTCGATAACAACGGTGTGCATGGTGCAATTGAGCCGACGTGGCCGCCCCCGTTCAAGTCCAACGGTAACATTCGGTTAACACGTCGATTATCGTGGGAAGTTTGCCAAAATCAACACCCGCCGTGGGGCTTTGCGCCACGCGGGCGTCAAACGTGGCCGATTCGCAACACTTGCGCTGCAGGTGCGAAGGAGCGGTTCCTTCACACCTGTTCGGCTTCCTTGCGCCGTTCGTCCCGCTTGCGTTCGTGGGGATCGAGCAGGCGCTTGCGCAGACGGATCGACTTGGGGGTCACCTCGACCAATTCGTCATCTTCTATATAGGCGAGCGCCTTCTCGATGGTCATTCGGATCGGCGGAGTGAGGCGCACCGCCTCGTCCTTCGCGGTTGTGCGGATATTGGTGAGCTTCTTTCCTTTCAGCACGTTGACTTCGAGATCGTTGCCGCGGGTATGCTCGCCTACGATCATGCCGCGATAGACCTTCCAGCCCGGCTCGATCATCATCGGTCCGCGGTCCTCCAGATTCCACAGCGCATATGCGACCGCCTCGCCCGCGTCGGTTGAAATCAGCACTCCGTTGCGGCGTCCCTGTATCGCGCCCTTATAGGGCGCATAATCGTGAAACAGCCGATTCATGACCGCGGTGCCGCGCGTATCGGTCAAAAGTTCGCCCTGATATCCGATCAAGCCGCGCGTTGGCGCGTAGAAGACAAGTCGGAGCCTTCCGCCACCCGAGGGCCGCATCTCGATCAGCTCAGCCTTCCGTTCGGACATTTTCTGCACCACCACGCCTGCATGCTGGTCATCGAGATCGATCACGACTTCCTCGATGGGCTCGGTCATTTCACCGGTATTGGCATCGAACCGCATCAGAACCTTGGGGCGGGAGACGCTGAGCTCATAACCTTCGCGTCGCATCGTCTCGATGAGGATGCCAAGCTGCAACTCGCCGCGGCCCGCCACCTCCATGGCGTCCTTTTCGTCGGATTCGGTGACCCGCAGGGCCACATTGCCCTCGGCCTCGCGCAACAGCCGGTCCCTGATCATGCGGCCGGTGACCTTGTCGCCCTCGGTGCCGGCCAGTGGGGAATCATTGACCCGGAACATCATCGACAAAGTGGGTGGGTCAATCGGCTGAGCCGGCAGCGGCTCCGTCACCTCCGGCGCGCACAGCGTGTGCGCGACATTCGCCTCAGGCAGCCCGGCAATAGAGACGATGTCGCCCGCGCGGCCCTCTTCGATCGGCCGGCGTTCCAGGCCGCGAAACGACAACACCTTCGACACCCGACCCTGCTCGACCAATGTGCCGTTGCGGTCGATCACCTTGATGGATTGATTGGGTTTAACGGAGCCGGCCGTGATGCGCCCGGTCACGATACGGCCCAGATACGGATTGGCCTCCAGGATGGTCCCGAGCATGCGGAACGGGCCATCCTCCACATGCGGAGGCGCTACGTGAGTGAGAATAAGATCGAACAGCGGCGCCATCGATGTTTTCGGGCCGCCGATATGCGACGCCATCCAGCCCTCCTTGGCGGAACCGTAGAGAACGGGAAAATCGAGCTGTTCCTCAGTGGCGTCGAGTGCCGCAAACAGGTCGAACACCTCACCGGCCACGACACTCGGGCGCGCATCGCTGCGGTCGACCTTGTTGATGGCGACGATCGGCCTAAGCCCGACCTTCAGGGCCTTGGAAACCACGAACTTGGTCTGCGGCAACGGCCCTTCGGCTGCATCGACCAGTACGATCGCGCCGTCCACCATGTTGAGAATGCGCTCGACCTCGCCGCCGAAGTCCGCATGCCCTGGCGTGTCGACAATGTTGATCCGCGTGTTTTTCCACACGATCGACGTTGCCTTGGCGAGAATCGTGATGCCCCGCTCGCGCTCCAGGTCATTGCTGTCCAGTGCCCGCTCCGCAATCCGCTGGTTCTCGCGGAACGAACCTGATTGCTGCAGCAGCCGGTCGACCAACGTGGTCTTGCCATGGTCGACGTGAGCGATGATCGCGACGTTACGCAGTTGCATTAGGAGCAGCTCAAGATTGCGGGATAGAAATTTACGTCTCCGAAATCACCGGGTTCGCCGGCTTCGATCTCCGGACGCAGGGCTCTCATGGCTTAAAGCTTCCTGCCCGTGTTCAGCTTGCAATGCGAGCCACGACGAAAGCCTTTTCATAAGAGAGCCAACTCACACGGAATATAGTCGGCCAGCCGCGTTGTGCAATGCCGCAAGCTGCGCGTGCGGGCGCGGTTTTTTGATTGACCCAGCAGCCTTATGACGGATGATCCGCCTCCTACGGATTTTGCCGAAAGTTGTCCGGTGCGCGCGCGTTTCTGCCAATCAAGGGGGTCATGATGCATTATTTTCGAGGACTGTTGCAGCTTGCGGCGGTCGTGTTTGGGCTGGTCGCCTATACGCCAGCGGACGCAGCGGGCGCGGATGCGGATGCTTGCCGCAGTCTCGTGCCGACCGCCATGGGCGGCCCAATGCTGCGCGACAACGGCAAAATCCTGCTGCGCTGGCTTTCGACCTCGAACTATGAACTCGTCTACCGCGGCCAGGTGTTTCTGCTCGACGCGTATTTCGACCGCGGTCCACGCAATCGACCGACCGGCGTCGTGCCAAGCGAGGTCAAGCAGGCCGACGCGATTTTCATTGGCCACGCGCATTTCGATCACATGTCGGATGCGGCGCCGATCGCAGAGAGAACCAAGGCCAAGGTGATTGGTGCGCCCATCACCATCGAAACCGCCTACAAGCTTGGCGTTCCGCAAGGACAAGGCACCGCCGTGGCGGGCGGCGAGACGCTGAAGTTCAAGGGGGTCACGGTGGATGCGGCGCTGGCGCAGCACTCCACCCTGTCGCGCGAGGTGCTCGACACCCTCGGCAAGCTTTACGACCTCGACGCCGGCCCGGCAACACCCGAACAGGCCGAGGCCGAGAAAGCAATTCTGGCGAAGGGGACCTTCGCGCCCGATGTCATCACCAAGGGCACCATTGCGTACGGATTCACGTTTGACAGCGGGTTCAAGCTTGTGTGGATCGACAGCGCCGGGCCGGTCACGGATGGCGTCCGCGCGCTCGCCCAAAAGCTCGCGGCGGTCGACATCGCCATCGTGGCCTACCAGGGGCATCCGGTCGCGCAGGTCCAGGTCCCGGTGACGCTTGATCTCGTCAAGCTGTTTCGACCGCGCATCTTCATGCCGGCTCACCACGACCAGATTTTCGGGACCTTCGTCGATCTCGGCGTTGAGCCGCTGTTCGAAACAATTCAGGAGGCGCTGCCGGGGACGCAAACCATTGCGCCCCTGCACCAGCGGCCGAATTGTTTCGACATTTCGAAGAACCGCAAGGGTCGGTAGAGTGATTCCGGTGCTTCGCCGTCGTGGCCGGGCTTGCCCCGGCCACCCCGATTAATCCGCTCAGTGCCCTGAAGTTCGGGGTCGCCGGAACAAGCCCGGCCACGACGCCAGTGCGGAATTTCGAGCGATCGAGGTCCGCTCGACCGTGTGCCGCCTCGCAAGATAGCGTCGCTTTGCTCAAACCCCCGCCGCCCGGCTCCAGGGCCCGAGGCGGGCGCCCTCGGGCAGGGCCTGCCGCACCATCAGCATTGCTCCGACGGCTTCGGACGTCACCAGACCGATCAGGCGGCCAGTGAAATCGACAACGCCCACTGCCGGGACGGACTTTTCCTGTAGCAGCCGAAAGGCCTCCTCAAGCCGGTGACTTCGCTCGATGGTCGGGACGTCCTTCACCATGACGTCGGAGACTGGCGCGTTGGGGCCGAGTTCCCGCAGGGCCCGGATGATTTCGGCGCGGCCGACGACACCAAGCAGGCGGTGATTGTCGTCGACGACCGGGAACTCGGTCTGACTCGTCCGCATCAGCGTTTCCACTGCGGCATCGATCTGCTCGTTCGGCGTAAGCGTGGCGAACTGCGTCATCATGGCGGCCGTAACCGGCACGTCGCGGGACATCGCGCGCAGCGACACCATCTGCGCCTCCGAAGCTGCCGCCAGATACACAAAGATGGCGATGAAGATCAGTATCGGATTATAGGACAATAGTCCGACAAAGCCGAGCCCGAACGCGGTCCACTGTCCGATCATGGCGGCGATCTCGGTCGCTCGCAGATGGCCGAGCCGGATCGCCAGCAGTGCCCGCAATACGCGCCCGCCGTCCATCGGGAAAGCCGGGATCATGTTGAACAATGCGAGGAAGAGATTCACCTCCGCCAGGCGGTCGATCATCGATACCTTGGGGCTTTCCATGGCGGCGAGATGAACGGCGCTCAAATGGGTCGGCGCCACGGCGATCAGCACGATCGCGATCGCCACGTTGACCAGGGGGCCCGCGATGGCGACCAGGAATTCCTCGCTTGGCTTTTCCGGGATGCGTTCGAGCCGCGCCACCCCGCCGATCGGCAACAGGGTGACGTCGGGCGTCGCCACCCCGAAGGCGCGGGCCGTGAAGATATGGCCAAATTCATGCAACAGCACGCAGCCGAACAGCAGAATCATGAAGAGCAGGCTGTTCAGTGCGTCATTGACACTGCCCGAGGCCAGACCCGCCAGGAAAATCCAGATCAGGAACAACAGGAATGTGATGTGAATGCGGATCGCGGTGCCCGCAACCGAGCCGATGTTCACCGACCACGACATGAGCCGACCCTCCAAGTGTCCGATGTCTGGAGAGATGGGGTCGCGCTGGCGCAATCGCTAGGGCCGTGCCGGCCGGTTATACCAACCTGCGGTGTTGTGGATTCGGTCATTTGGCAGCGCGGGTGAGCCCAGGAATGGCTGCCTGGATGCGCCATGGTCAGAGCGGATTCTCCGACAAGAGAGAATCACCACGCCGGTCGGCAAGCTGCTCCTCACCCCGTTTGCGGGAGAGGCTAGTCGCTCGTTTTAGCGAGTCTGATGGGATTGAGCATCGATCAAGTCATAACGTTGGAGCGGTCGCAAAAGCGGCGTCGTGCCACATCACCGGCTGTAGGGGCGACCCTTGTGGTCGCCCCATTCGTCGTATCCGGCGCCAGGGCGACCACAAGGGTCGCCCCTACATTCAAATTCCCTTCAGATATTCGATCAGATCCTTCTTCTGATCGCTGTTGAGGTTCAATTTCAGGTGCGTGTCGTAGTGATCGACCACGTCCGACAATGTGGCGAAGCGGCCGTCGTGGTAGAAGCCGCCCTTCTGGTGCGTCCACAGCCCGGCCAGGGGCGCCGTGCGGTACTTGTGGGTCGGCGAACGGTCGGCCTGGAACGAGTCGACGCCGACTTCGTCGGGCGTGTGCAGGTTCTCGCCCGGCTCAGTAAAGAGGGGTGGGATGTGGCAGGTCGCGCACTTTGCCGGGCCGTTGAAGATCGCCTCGCCCCTTTGGAATGCGGCTTTATCATACGAGCCGGCCGGCGCCTTCGGGGCCGGAATCGAAAGCTGGTAGAGGTGAAGCGCGGCGAGCTTCGAAGTTATTCGGTCCGGATTGCCGCGCGTATTTCCCGCGCCGCTCTTTGCGGCGACCGGATACTGCTCTGCATTGTTTAAACGGGCGTCAAAGAAGTCGCCTGCTCCGTGCATCTCGGTCGCCCCAACATAAGCGTTCCAGTAGGGCACCGATCCGAACCCTGTCCAGGTGTGCAGGTTCACGCCAGCCAAGCCAAAGGCAGGCGGGATGAGGGTGCCGGCCTGTTTTCCATCAGGACGAAGGGCTTTGCCATCCTTGTCCAGCTCCGCGTCGAAGCGACCGGGGCCCCAGCTCGCCAGCACCTTTTTCACGGTGTCGACATCGACACCCAGAAGATCGGTGAATGGCTTGAGATTCGGTGCCAGAGACACGATCGCACCCACGTTCAGATCGCGGTTTGCCCAGCCGTCGAGTCGTTTGCCGATGCCGGGCGCAAACGAGTCATCAACCGTCGAATGACAAAACGAGCACTGGATGCCCATCCCTTTGACACTGCCATCGGGGTTGGCGAACGCGGTGACGCCCACGACAGCGTTCAACTTGAGGAGCGCGATGGTGGTCGCGGGATCGTCGAGATTAACTTTCCCTGCCGCGAGCTGCCTCTTCAAACTGGCGGGCAGTGCATCCGCGTCGACCTTGAGGCCGACGGACAGCGCGGTTTTCGGCGAAACGCCGGGACCGACGCCGCCGTTCTTTTCGCCGGCGATGGCTTTGTGCAGCTGGAGCGCATCGCCCCAGAACGCTTCGCTGCCGAATGTATCGTAGCGAAAGGTTTTTTTGCCCTCCTCGATCTGAGCCTGCGCGTGGCGCAGATTCTCAGCATCGACGCTCTGGCGCGAATTTTCTGTGACGCCGCGCCGCGAGTTCTCGGCTGCGGCGCCCTGGCGCGACGTAGGGGCGGCGAAAGCGATGACCGATCCGGACGCGGCGATCCCGCCGATGCCGGCAATAATCATGGTTCGAAGCTTCATTGGATCCTCCCTCATTTGGAGTTCGTGCAGGTCGCACGGTCAACTCCTCACCCACCGGCGGTATCAAGCGCATTTGCGGCCGGATTTCAATCTGAGGATGTATAGTTGGATGGAGTTCCGATCAAAAAGTTCCCGCGTGATGTAAAAAGATTTCACCGGGCGCATCACACGGCCAAGCCGAGCTGCTCCAGCACTTTATTCGTCGTCCGTTCGCACCGCCAGCCATCGAACGGAAAGGCGTTCGTCAGAACGGGACCGGCCTGCTTTTCCAGCGCGTCGCGCAGCATCCGCCGCGCGCGATGCAATCGGGTCTTGACGGTCTCGGGGCGCAGGCCGAACAGATCGGCGGTCTCCTCGACGCTCATTCCTTCGACGACGCGCGCAACCAGCACGGTTCGAAAGTCGTCCGGAAGGTCGTCGATGGCGCGTTCCAGGAGGATTTGAATCTGCCGTTGAGCCATGGTGCGTTCCGGGTCCGGTTGTGTCGACGCAAGCGGGAATGGAATAACCGTGCTTTGCGCTGGCTGACGGTTCTCGATCGACGTGACGTCAATCGTTGGACGGCGGCGCCGCAGCCGCCCCAGCGCTTCGTTCAAGACGATGCGCGAAAGCCAGGTCGAAAGGCTTGAGTCGCCGCGAAAATCCGCAAGGCTGGTAAACGCGCGGACGTAGGCTTCCTGGACGACGTCCTCGGCTTCGCTGTCGTCATGCACGACGGCGCGAGCGATCCGATAGAGGCGCCGGTTGCTTCGCTGCATGATGACGCGGAAGGCCGCGCCATCCCTCTGGCGCGCCATCCGCACCAGCTCGACGTCGTCGAGGCCGGTAAGGTCGACACTCCGGACGTTGGACGGCTCCATCGCGATCTCCTTTCGCTATCTTCTCCTCGCCTCATCCGCTGTGACCGTGCCGGCGAACTCCTCCCCTCCCCTTGTGGGACCCTCGTGGGGGAGGGTGGGGTGGGGGTCGTGAGAGGCGACACAACATTGCCACGCCTCCCCGACCCCCTTACCCCCCACCCCGCCCCACAAGAGGGGAGTCGGCGTTCATGACCGCGCCGATCCCCGCAGATCGATCGCCGAGAGGAATTCGTGCCGCGTTGCTGGTTGATCACGAAAGGCGCCCAGCATATGGCTCGTCACCATTGTGGCGTCGCGCTGGGATACGCCGCGGCTTGTCATGCAGCCGTGGATGCCCTCGATCACGACCGCGACACCTTGGGGTTGGAGAACCCGTTCCAAGGTGGTGGCGATCTCCGCCGTGATGCGCTCCTGAATCTGCAGCCGCTTGGTGTAGACCTCGACAAGTCGGGCCAGCTTGGAAATCCCGACCACGCGGTTGTTCGGAAGATAGCCGATATGAGCGCGTCCGATGATCGGCGCCATATGATGCTCGCAGTGGGATACGAAACGGATGCCGCGCAGCAGCACCATCTCGTTATATCCGGCGACTTCCTCGAAGGTCCGCTGCAGAAATTCCTCCGGCTCCTCGCCATAGCCGGCAAACCATTCCTCGTAGGCGCGCACGACCCGGGCCGGCGTCTCGTCGAGACCTTCGCGATCGGGATCGTCGCCGGTCCAGCGAATGAGCGTGCGCACGGCTTGTTCTGCCTCGGCGCGGGAGGGACGCCTTTGCGGCAGTTTGGCCGCTGGAGCATGGACGGACGTTGCACTATGTATCTTCTCAACTTTGTTCATACCGGCTTCTCCAAATCCCTGATCCATCACGAGGCCCATCATTGGATGCCGCTGACGCCAAAAGGTTCCCACCGGATTGCGGCTGACATCCGGCCAATATCGGGAACATTATTGCAGATTCTGCATCTAGTGTTCTGACTCTAACACCTGTTCGATCATTCCGGGTCCAAAGCGAGGTGGCCCGGATCCTATGGTCGATCGCTTGGAATCACATACCAGCGTCGTCGCCGGGCTCGTCCCGGTCACCACGAACTTTGGGGGGGAAGGATCAGTATAGCCGGGACAAACCCGGCCACGACCCCGGGAGGGATAACAGGTACTTCAATGTGACCGGAGTTCATTCTAATCACTAGATCACCCGAACTAACGGCTTGTCGTCCGGCAGCAGATGGAGAAACCAATGGGCGCACAGCAATCGAATCCGGCTGGTCCCGATCTCGCAGCGGGAATCCCTATCGGCGATCTGCCGGACGGGCACATGGTCGCCGGGCATGTGGGCGAAGACGCCGTTCTGGTCGCGCGTCGAGGCAACGAATTTTTCGCGATCGGCGCGACCTGTTCGCACTACGGCGGCCCGCTGCCCGAAGGGCTCATGGTCGAAGACACGGTGCGGTGCCCCTGGCACCATGCGTGCTTCAGCCTGCGCACCGGGGAAGCGTTGCACGCCCCTGCGCTGAGCCCGGTCGGGTGCTGGGCGGTCGAGCATCGCGACGGCAAGCTGTTCGTGACGGGCAAGAAAGAGACGCCGGCGCCTGTGCATCGGGCGGGCACGGCGCCGGCCGCCGCCCTGCCCGAGCGGATCGTCATCGTCGGCGGCGGAGCAGCCGGTTTTGCGGCGGCCGAGAAATTGCGGCGCGAGCAGTACCAGGGGAGCATCGTCATGCTCAGCAACGACGATGCAGCGCCCGTCGACCGGCCGAATTTGTCCAAGGACTATCTGGCCGGCAACGCGCCCGAGGAGTGGGTGCCGCTGCGGCCGGATGACTTCTATCGCGATACCGGCATCGACCTGCAGCTGAACGCGAACGTCACCGGCATCGACGCCCGCTCACGGGAAGTGGCGCTCGCCGACGGAAGCAGGGTCCGCTACGACCGGCTGCTGCTCGCGACCGGCGCCGAGCCGGTCCGGCTGTCGATCCGCGGTGCCGATCCGCACCAGGTCATGCTACTGCGGTCGCTGGCAGACTGCCGCGCCATCATCGCGCGCGCCAAGACGGCCCGCCGCGCCCTTGTGCTGGGCGCGAGCTTCATCGGGCTCGAGGTCGCCGCCTCGCTGCGCGCCCGCGAGATCGAGGTCCATGTGGTGGCGCCGGAAAAGCGGCCAATGGAACGCATTCTCGGGCCGCAGATCGCTGATTTCGTGCGCGCCCTGCATGAGGAGCATGGCGTGGTCTTCCACCTTGAAGACACGGCCGCCGCCGTCGACGGCAAACGCGTGACGCTGAAAAGCGGCGGCACGCTCGACGCCGACCTCGTGGTCGCCGGCGTCGGCGTGCGCCCGCGCACCGCGCTTGCGGAGCAGGCCGGCCTCAAGCTCGACCGCGGCGTCAGCGTTGACCCGTACCTCGAAACGAGCGCGCCCGGCGTGTTCGCGGCGGGCGACATCGCGCGCTGGCCCGATCCGCACAGCGGCGAGAACATCCGTGTCGAGCACTGGGTGGTTGCCGAGCGCCAGGGCCAGACCGCCGCGCTCAACATGCTCGGACACCGCGAGAAGTTCACCGCCGTGCCGTTTTTCTGGAGCCAGCACTACGACGTTCCCATCAATTACGTCGGCCACGCCGAAAAATGGGACGACATCGCCGTCGACGGCGACGTCATTGCAAAGGACTGCCTGCTGCGCTACCGGCACAACGGCCGCACGCTCGCAGTCGCGTCGATCTATCGGGACGTCGAGAGCCTTAGGGCGGAGGTAGAGATCGAGCGGGAGGTGGCGTAGGGGTGAGGGGCTAGTGGAGCGCGTCAACTGAAAATTGAAGGTCTGCAAGACGTTCGCCTTCGTAGGGGCGGCTCTCGTGGCCGCCCGGCAGGCCACAGTCTGCGGCAGCGCGGCGGGCGGGCACAAGGCCCGCCCGCTACGTAATGCCTTCCCCTTCAATTTTTGGTTTCGGTCCGTCCGCGGCAAATTTGCAAATTTACGGATCTCCACTGTTCCGTGGGCGTTGAGTACCGGATTGCGACCCGGGGGATTCGCCTGATCGAGGCTATCAGAATTCGCCCGGATGAACCCGGTCAGGTGCGCTGTCCATTAGGCCGTGGATTTTCGCGTCCGCTGATCGAAAGTGCCAGTGCATGCCGCATCGTGAAGGTATTATTATACCGCATCGGACTGTCAAATAAAGTTCCATGGCCGTGGAACCCGGCTGCCCTATGTTGGGTTAGTAACGCGCGGTAGGCGGGACTCTGTCGTCCGCCCCATAATATTGTGGCTGCGGCGAGTGGGTTGGCGTCATCCGGCCTTCTCGAACCAGCTGCCCATTAGGCGCAGTTCATTTAGAACTATCGATTTTTGCCTGCGGGGAGCCCGATGCTGACGGTCGTTACTTACCTTGAAGCTTTGGTCATATCCGGGTCTATCGTGTATGCCACCTATGTTCTGACGCGTCTCGCCGCTCATTTTGTTCTGTGGGTGGTCCGTTCGATACGACGGTTCGACGACGCTGTCCGTAATGTCCGGGCAACTCGCGCGGACGGCGTCGCTTCAATTTTCCCCGATCCTTACGATCCCAAGGACCACTCGGACATGGGCGTATTCGCGGCAGAGCTGCCTCAGCCCTCATCTGCAGATGTCGCGATCTATGTAAGGCAAGCGAGTGAGGCTCTGTTTATACACGGGCGACACGCGCGTGGTGCGCTGTCTGGAATGAGAGAGACCGCTGCGCGGGGGCGCGAGACGATTGCCCAAACACGGGCGCTGAGCGTTCAGGCTGATGCGATAGCCGAAGGAATGTGTTTGTGGAGGCGGGTTCCCGTGATTGGCGCAGGCGTGCCGGAGAAATCCGCACACTTGCGGACAACATGCGTGATGTCGAAGCCAAAGAGATAATGCTCAAGATAACCGCCGATTACGACCGGCTCGCCTGATCCACTCGATATTCAGCAGATCAGTGCCCAGCCCTTTTAGGTGATTGGCATCTCGAAGCTTCGCAGCCGTAGGCTCTAACCGCGACAGCATTGTCATTCGGGAGCCCGCGTGTACGGCGCGGGCGGTGCGGAGAACCCATTCTCGTTTGTTCCGATTAGGTCCTTCCTTGGCACCATCTCACTTCGAGGGTCGCTTGCCCTGGTTCGTGCGGATGCGTACCAACATCTGGTGCCCTCGTGGCCGGGCGCTCTCAAGGTCCAGGACGGCCATCCTCCCCGGTGCTGCTGCAGCACAGCCGAAGCTGACGGAAAGCAGGAAGCATCGTGCCCCTTCGCCGCAGAGAGCTGCTTTCCTTTTTCTGATAATGTCTCCGGCGACCTCGCCTCGGTGGGCTTTATGTCCAAGCGCACCATCGGCTGCAACGACGTCCCGTCGGTTCGGCTCTCGACCGTGATGCCACTGGGATTAGCGGAGGGGACCTGAGCGACACCGGCGGCGGGCTGATCGGTGGTGCGCATTGTCTGCTCGCGACCGATCGCAATACTGGTGGCGATTTGGTCGGTGGTGCGCGCTAGCTGCTCTTGACCAGCGGCGATCCGGTCGACGCTTTGCTGCATCGCGTGGAGGTCGCGCAGCATCGCATCGAGCTGCTGGTAATCGCGGTAGGGGGCGGGTGATGCAGCCGGCGCGATCATGTCGGGAGCCTTCTGCACGGTTAATGCGCGCTGCGGGATCAACCAGCCAAACTGAGGGTGCGAGTTTGCGATCATCTGTCTTGCTGCGTCGCCATACGACTGCCAAGCCAATGTAGCAGCCACGCCGATGCAAAACGTCATCATGAAACGGGCGAGGGCGCGCGAAGCTCGCTTGCGGGGTGGCGGCTGGAGCGGGTCGTTTTCGAGAGTCGTCGGGCGAACAGGAGGTGGGTCGTCTGACAGCGCAACGGGCAACAAGCCCGCGTAGTGTGCGGAGCCCCTTGTCGTACTCATCTTAATCTTCCCCCCTGCAGACCAACGTGGCTTGACGTATGGATCGCCAAAGATATTCGAGCGGCGCCGACCTGACTATAGGGGCTAAAACGGGAGGTTGGAACCGCGTCGATCACGCGGGCCCGCAACGGTCAGATACCGGTTTTTGGTGACGCTGGGATATCGGCCCACGAATGCCGCCCCGCCCGCAACTGCAAATGGCAAGCGGCTTATGCCGGTTGTCCCTAATGTCAGCCCCCAGCATCGCGAACCACTCAGGTCCTAGCGGCGGCAATCAGCATAAAAATCGATTTCATTTTCATTGTGGCTTGTCCTTCAGCTTTTTTTGGCCCAAGAAGAATCTATTTCCTCACTGCCGCTCCGGCGGGCAATGCTGGGCATCCGCACGAATTCGCTTCGACGCGCGCTTCGTTGTCACTGCTACTCGCAGGTGATATCACGTCCTCGGCAGACAACCGAAGTTATGCGGCTGAGGGGCTAGAAGCCAAGGGTTACGTGACGCGATCGGGCAAGCGCTACAGCGCGTCAGCAGTAGCTTCGATGTTGGCATAAGGCGGATCGAAGCGACGTTGCGACACCTGCGATTGCCGTAATGTCTCAAACGAGTACGGTCGCGGTCCACTTCCTTCTCAAGGTCGTTAAGGGTGGCTCTCGGCATCACCGCTGGTCCGGAAAAGTTGTGCGCATTTCTGAGATACGGCATTCGTTTTCTCGATCATACTTGGCGGAAACGTGTGATACTGGCTTATGTATGCCAGTTCGGTTCTGGTGATCACATCGGCCAACGAGTTGCCGTAACATGAGCAAACCGCATCTATTGCCGCCTCGGAAGCCTTATTATTTCTGTTGACGGTCCGCTCCAGTTTGGCGCAAACGGACGATGCATCTATCACGAATGAATCCCGATCAGCGCCGGCATTTCTCAAAGGAAGTTCTTTCTTTGATTGAATTATCGCAACGGCAACCACGGCACAACTGATAACGAACGAAACACCAACGACTGCGCCAAGACCGGTGAGAATCGAATTGCGCAATCCCGCCTTGCGAGCGGTCGCACCAATTGCGATCGCAATGCAGATCAGGGGCAAAACGCCCAAAATCCCGACCCAATAGCCAAGGATGCGCAGGTTGAACGGGTTGAAGATATCAAGCTGCGGCATGTAGCCAATAGGTATCACACCTAACGATTGGCTCAGGACTGCGACCGTCAACCCCACCAAGGCGGCAATTATTACAGCATTTATTTGGTAGTTCATTGTTTTATCCTGCCCCTTCCGCATGGCCTTGATGACAGCCTTCATTGCCGAGCCTCGTGGGTATTGCAAGCCGCCAGCGGGTCGCGCTCGATCAGCGCCAGCTGGTACTGGATACCAGTCACGCGCCGACAAGGAACGGAGCCTCACGGACTGCGCATGATTCGTGATTATCAAACGACGCCACATCGACGAGGCACTGACCGATGACCACGACTTCACGCAGAACGGCTACAAAGCCTTGCTGAAGACCTTAGCCCATGCATCGCGATCAGTTTGCTTGACGGCCATACAAAACAGCAATACAGAATGCGGAAAGCTGGTCTGAATTTCTCGAGTTTAATCAGTTGGTTGGGCGACTATGGGCGGCGTCCTCTCGACCGCACCCATTGCCTGTGGCCCACGCCTGCAGCGGATCGAGAGCATAGTGGCGCCGCACTCTCGTCATCCCTCGCCTTTGGTCACGTCTATCTTTGCCTGATCGGGTCCGATCAATCCCGCAAACGTATCGCGGAGATTGTCGGGCTGCGGCTTTCCCATTTCGCCGCGCGTCGGGGGCATGCCGCCGGATCAGATCGACTGAGCTGGGGCGGGCCCCGGAGCACAAAAAAACCCGCAGGCGCGGGCACTGCGGGGAGGCCAAGTAATTCCGGCACTGTAACTATCCTGCCACTAAAATTCGCCCCGTCAAGGCAAGATCGACATCCGAACGTGGGTGTTCGCCGATCCTTGCCGGCCTCGACAACTCACTGCCCCGACGAAAAGCCTCCCCTGCGCCGGCGCAATGAGCTCCCTGCCGCTGCGGGCAGGGAATTTGTCGCAAATCTTCGCAGCAGCAGCACCAATCCGCGCCGGAATCGCCTGACCGAGGCGCAATCCGCGAAAATTCCCTGCCAAATTCCCTGCCAGCAGGGTACTCGACCGACCATGGCGGTATCGGCCGCTCTATCCAGGACTGCCTTCGGAAGTTGAAGCCCCCGCGAGCAGGGACCGCGTGTCTTGTTTTGGCCCAAGGAGCCTCCCACGTTTGCTACGGCCCGGGATCAGCCCCGGCGCTGGAGACATTGGGATGGTCAGGTTCGGAACGCACGGGGTCGAGATCGAAGACGAGGCCTCGGCAACGCGGGAAGAGGCGCGGGTCCGCCGCGAATTCTGGCCGAAGTTCAGGCGATTCGCCGCGCGGCTTCCGTTTGCCGAGGATCTGGTCGCGGCCTATTTCTGTGCCTTCGACCGCAACACGCCGCGGCACGTTCAGATTGCTCTGATCGGCGCGCTTGCGTATTTCGTGCTGCCGTTCGACTTCGTTCCCGACATGCTGCCGTTCATCGGCTTTACCGATGACGCCGCCGTGCTGGCCACGGCGATTCGCCTGGTTTCCGCTCACATCGGCCCGCAACACCGTAAGGCAGCGCGTCGCGTCCTCGCGCACGCCGCAGCCGGCCCGGGATTTGGCGAACTGAACGCATAAGCGTCGGAATTTGGCACTTTCTCGGCCTAACTGGCCGGTCTGATTGCGAAATCTCACCCGCCGCGGCGACACCCGCCGGTACAACGGAAGATATCCACCGCGGCAAAGTGCCATTAAGTTGCGGCTTGATGGATAACCGCAATTACTTAATTTGGCCAAGGGGTGTTCCTCAGGCGAATCATTCATCATGCGCGGTAATATGTTCCACCAGATGACCCGTCGGATTGCCTGGGCCGTGCGTGCGGTCGTTGCGGCGAGTTTCGTTGTCGCGGGTGTCGCATCGGCGCAGCAGCAGGCGCCGGCGACCAAACCCGCTACGACACCGCCGAAGCCTGCAGCTCCGAAGCCGACCACGGGTGCCGCGGCCCCGTCGGCGCCGGGACCGGTACAGCCGACGTTGCTCGGCCAGTTCGGCGATTGGGGTGCGTATACGGCGAGCCCGGGCGGCAAGAAGGTCTGTTTTGCGCTCGCCAAGCCGACCAATTCGAGCACCTCGCCGCCGAATCGGCCGCGCGATCCGACCTACATATTCGTTTCCTCGCGGCCGGCCGAAAAGGTGAAGGACGAGGTCTCGATCATTTTTGGCTACGGGTTCAAACCCAATACAGATGCCAGCGTCGAAGTCGCGGGCGCGAACTACGCCATGTATACCCAGGCCGACGGCGCCTGGGTGAAGAATGCGGCGGAGGAAGGCCGGCTGGTCGAGACCATGCGCAAAGGCCAGGACCTGACGGTCAAAGGGACCTCCGCCAAAGGGACCAACAGCACCGACGTTTATTCGCTCAAAGGGCTGACCCAGGCGCTCGATCGGGTCGGGCAGGAATGCAAATAAGCCGTTACGGCGCCTCCCGGTTGTAGTGAACCACCTCTCCAGAGTCATGGCCGGGCTCGTCCCGGCCATCCAGGTCTTGCTTGCTGAGGCGCGGTTGGACGTGGATGCCTGCGACAACCGCGGCCATGACAGGAGACAAGTGCTTCGATTAGCGGCGAAGACGATCGTCTGACTCAATCACAACGAAATCCGCCATAGTTCACAGGTCACGGGACGGTCGTTCGATGTCGTCGAATATGCACGGCGCGCCGTCACGGCCATGGTATTACGGTCCCGCGGCCTCTATGTTCGCTGTGATCACCGTCTGTCGACGCAGAATATCATGAGCATTGAGCTTGAGGCCGCAGCCGCGGTCATCCCGGGCTTTATCGAGAAGGCGCCGCTGGAGCGCTATGTGGACCCGGACCGACCCTCGCTGGTGGGCCGGTCGCGCGCCGAACTGACGGCCGCGCTTGGGGAACTTGGCGTACCACAGGCGCAACGGCGGATGCGGGTGCAGCAGCTCTGGCATTGGCTCTACGTGCGCGGCGCCGCGAGCTTCGACGTAATGACGAGCATATCCAAAGACCTGCGTGCCGAGTTCGAAAAGCGGTTCACCGTCGCTCGTCCCGAGGTCGTGGCCGAGCAGGTTTCGGTCGATGGCACGCGAAAATGGCTGTTGCGGTTGCCGGGAGAGAACGAGCGGCCGCACGAGGTGGAAAGCGTCTACATTCCGGAGACCGGGCGCGGCACCTTGTGCATTTCCAGCCAAGTCGGCTGCACGCTCAACTGCACGTTCTGCCACACCGGGACGCAGCGGCTGGTGCGCAACCTCACGCCCGGCGAGATCGTCGGCCAGATCATGGTGGCCCGCGACCGCCTCGGCGACTGGCCGGGCCAGCGCCCGCCTGAGGGCGCGATCGTCCCGACCGATGGCGGCCGCTTCGTCACCAACGTGGTGATGATGGGGATGGGCGAGCCGCTTTATAATTTCGAAGCCGTGCGCGATGCGCTGCTGGTGGTCGCCGACAACGAAGGCATTGCGATCTCCAAGCGCAAGATCACGGTGTCGACGTCGGGCGTGGTGCCAAACATCCGGCGGACCGGCGAAGAGATCGGCGTCATGCTGGCGGTTTCGTTGCACACGGTGCGCAATGACCTGCGCGACCAGCTTGTGCCGCTCAATCGTAAATATCCGATCGAAGCGCTGCTGGACGCCTGCCGCAGCTATCCGGGTCTGACCAAAGCCAAGCGAATTACCTTCGAATACGTCATGCTCAAGGGCGTCAACGACTCGCTCGCTGACGCCAGGGCTCTGGTGAAACTGCTCGCCGGCATCCCGGCCAAGATCAACCTCATTCCGTTCAACCCGTGGCCGGGCGCAATCCACGAATGCTCCGGCTGGGATACGATCGAGCAGTTCTCCGAAGTGGTGTTCAACGCCGGATATTCGGCGCCGGTCCGCACCCCGCGCGGACGCGACATTCTCGCCGCCTGCGGCCAGCTCAAGAGCGCGACCGAAAAGCTGTCCGCGCGCGAACGCATGGCGCTGCGCGCCATGGCGATGACGGAGTGATGTCCTTCGGTTGCGACCGAGTAGACCGATTCAATGAAGCCGACATATGCATGGTGCTTCACTAACCTGGGTTGAGTCATTCCGGGGCGCCACCGATAGGTGGCAAACCCGGAATTCATAGCCCTCGGCCAGTGGTTATGGATTCCGGGCTCACCGCTTCGCGGCGCCCCGGAATGACCCGCATATGATTCGCAATTCAAAGTGCTGAACTGGTCAGGGCTGGCGTCGAACGCATGGACATCCTGATACGCCTCCTGCTGCGTTTCATCCTCGTCCCACTGGGGGCCGCAGTGGCGCTTACGGCGGCGGCACTACTGGTCGTCATCGCGCACCGCAACGCGCTGCAGACCTTGCTCAATGCCGATCCCCGGGCGCAACAGGATTATTTCATCGCGCTCGTGTTCGGCGGCCCCTTGCTTGCTTTGCTGTTGTCCATATGGGCCTTCTATATGTTCGTTCCGGCCCTGATCGGCGTGCTCCTCTCGGAGACTTTCGCCATCCGCTCGTGGATCTTCCATGCCGCCAATGGCGGGCTTTCGGCCTGGCTCGGCTGGGCACTGACGCAGGACATCCGCGACGAATATCCGTTTCTCGCCGAACCCATTGTTCTGGTGGCGGCAGGGCTTGCGGCAGGCCTTGTATATTGGATCGTGGCCGGCTGGACGGCGGGGTTCTGGAAACCGGCTCGTTTGCGGTCGCGGTCGGTGCCCTTTTGATGACGCGCTGACGCAGGTAGGGTCCCGCACCGGCCTTTGGTGGCTCGTCATTTCGGGTCTCGAGCGCCGCGCGAGGGCTCTCAGAATCCACAACCCCCTGCAACGCGCTATTATGCCTGCGGCTACGGGGTCCGGGCTAGCGCGCTGCACACGCGTCGAGGAGTGACCGTCTCATGCGCGCATTGGGAGGGATTTGGAAAATGTCGAACGAGATCGATCGGGCCACGAACCGCCGCAGGTTCCTGCAGTTTGTCGCCGCCAGCTCGGCGCTCAGCTACGCGGACGCGCGCGCCTTCGCGGAGACACTGCTGCCCAAGCCGAAGCTGCCCGACCCGATGATGTGGGCGCCGCTCGACGCCAACAATCTGATCAAGACCCCGAAGGAAGCCATCAATGTGTTCGATTTCGAGCCGGTGATGCGGCAGAAGGTGCCGCCGGCGCATTTCGGCTACATGGCATCGGGCATCGACGACGAAGTGACGCTGCGCGCCAATCGCGAGGACTTCCTCAAGTTCCAGCTGCGGCGGCGGCGCCTCATCGATGTCAACAAGGTCGACATGAGCGTGGACATTCTGGGCGCAAGATATTCATCGCCGATCATGCTGTGTCCGATCGGCGGCCACCAGGGCTACCATCCGGATGGCGAGACCGGCGTCGCCAAGGCCGCCAAAGCGGGCGATCATCTGATGATCCTGTCCACCCAGACCAGCACCGGCGTCGAGGATGTCATCGGGGCGCGCGGCGGGCCGGTATGGATGCAGCTTTACGCCACCAACAAGTTCGAGGTCGCGGCGCACCACATCAAGCGCGCCGAGAATGCCGGCTGCACCGCCGTCGCCGTCACGGTCGACCGCTCCGGCGGCCGCAACCAGGAGACCCTGTTCCGGCTGACGCGGACCGATACGCGCCAGTGCAGCGACTGCCATGATCGCACCAGCATCCAGACCGATCAGGGCCACAAGCCGATGTATGAGAGCGTGGACCTTTCGGGCCTGCGCAACATCCAGTCATCCGCGATGACTTGGGACTATCTCAAGCGGCTGCGCGACATCACCCGGATGAAGGTGGTGATCAAGGGCCTGCTGGCGTGGGAAGACGCCAAGCTCGCGGCCGATTACGGCTATGACGCCGTCATCGTGTCGAACCATGGCGCCCGAAGCGAAGACTCCGGCCGTTCCACCATCGATGCGCTTCCGGAGATCATCGAAGCCGTCAACGGCCGCATCCCGATCCTGGTCGACTCGGGCTTCCGCCGCGGCACCGACATCTGCAAGGCGCTGTGCATGGGCGCGACCGCGGTCGGTGTCGGCCGCCCCTACATCTGGGGCCTCGGCGCCTTCGGCCAGCCGGGCGTAGAGCGCGTGCTGGAGCTGTTGCGGGCGGAACTCCTGGGCATCATGCAGCAGGTCGGCGCGCCGACCTTGAAGCATCTCACGCCGGCGATGGTACGACGGGCCTGACGGTTCGGCAATGCTGCGAAGGCGCCGAGGCGCGGGATCGAGACTAAAGTCGGCCGAGGCCGCCACTTCGGCTGTCAGAGCGGGAACCGGTACCGAACCCGCCTGCTCTCCAGTGTCATTCTCGTGAAAGCGGGAATCCGGCACTCCGCGGCATCGCCGGGAGTGCTGCGCTCGCCCGCCGTCGCGGACGATCACGCGGCTGGTTCCTTCGATAAGAACGAGACCCGCTCCAGCTGGCGGCCTGCGACACGGCGGCAAACCTTGCCAACGCGGCCCCCGCCGGCTATCAGACTCTTAAGCCGCAATAGCTCAGTCGGTAGAGCACATCATTCGTAATGATGGGGTCGGGGGTTCGAATCCCTCTTGCGGCACCAATGACTTAGCAATCGAAAATTGGTCTGGAGAGCACTGGAGTGAACTCCGGTGCAATCGGGAGACGCACGACGGTCGCAGTGAGAAGGGCTAGGTGGGTGAACCGCCGCCCATGGTTACACGGTGGTTACAAGCACGCCGGTGCGAGTCGGGCCCCGCCCGAGATACGCGGCAAGCGCGGCGTCGGCTACTGCAAGAGCATGCCGAGCGCCGTGCGCCCGTACGAGCGCTTGCGCGACCGCGCCAAACCAATCGAAGGAAATCGTCGCAAGCGCACCGGTGCGTGGAGTGGGGCCGAACCGCCGAAGGCGGAATCCCCGCAGCCGACCGATCCAGTGTTTCCCGTAATCACATCAAACTGTTCAACGGTGTCCTTTCGCGAGCGAAGCTCAAGTTCGACCGCGATGGCAATCGGCGCACGGCTTATAGCGTGCGCCACCCTGTATGTGCCTTATGGAAGGCGCTGACATTTATTAGATAGCCAAGAATTGCCGCACCAGCGTCGAGATGATCGAAAATTCTTCGCAGCTCACATTAAGAACACGCTCGACGCCGCAGCGATCAATGTGATGCGCGCCAGACAAACACGAACGCCCAGCGAACCGAAGTCTACCAATGACGATGTGCCCTTACAGCCCCGAAAGCTGGAGCAGCGCCCGCGGCGCCCCCTGGCTCCCACCAAATCGCAACCCGATCCTGTACAGCTTCCGGAGTAGACCACCTTTCTTAAAAGGGGCCGCTGGCCCCTCCTGTCTTCGAGCCGTTTTAGCGGCTCTATCTCAAGCGCCGCTTGCCGGTGCGACTTCAAGGGCGAAGGCCCGCTCCAAGCAGCCTAAGCGCCAGGAACTGACAACAATAGTAAGGTCCGGTAAGAACAACCGCAAAGATACCCGAAGGACGAGTCGTGCTTTGCGCCGTAAGTTTCCCTGCCACATGGATCGATGCCGGACGATTTGAAACCGCCCTGAAAGATTCGTGCGGCCCCCACGATCCCCACACGCACGAGGTCATTCTCAATTTCCCCGTCGGCTGTAAGATGATGATCGACGGCGCTATAAGGCTGCTGTCGCTCGCTAACCAGCTCGCCTTTACGACCCGCCGCGTACGCCTCAATTTCGAGGAAGGCGAAGCCGGGACAATGGGCTATTTGAACCGCATGGGGTTCTTCGATCACCTGGCCCCACAGGTCGAAATCCTGCCTTTGCGACCCGTCTATTCCGCGGCTAGGCTTCGCCGCGGCGGCAACAACTTGCTGGTCGAAATCGCGCGCATTAACAAGGATGCCCGCGACGAGGATTTGCCCAGGCGCCTCACCGAGGCCATTTCCTCAGCCTGCAATAGCCGGTCCGACGTGAAGGAACTGACGGGCGCAGCATGGATGATCTTTGCCGAGCTAATCGACAATATCTTCTCGCACAGCGGCACGCAGTTGGATGGATACGCGGGGCTTCAGGTTTACTCCGGAGGCAACCGCCTCTCTGTTGCTGTCTCCGATAGCGGTCTTGGCATCATGCAAACGCTGCGCCCGGTACTACGGTCCGGATTCCCCAAGCTGGTCCAGCTTTCAGACGTCGATTTGCTGGTTGAAGTGTTTCGGCAAGGTATTTCGCGCCACGGCGCCGACCGAGGATGCGGCCTCAAAGGCTGCGCCGCAAAGGCCATCAAGTTCGACGCCACTCTCGATGTGCGTCTGCCCAACCAGCGCGTGCTACTCAGGCCGGCTCGTGGCGGCTACGAGCCAAACCGCGCCTTCTGTTATGATCAACTGCCCCTGCTGTGGGGAACCCATATCGCCTTCGCCTTTGGCCTGGGCGCTTGACGATTGCCCCGAATCTGGTTAAATGAACGCAATGAACGAGGTGACGGCGCAGGTACTTCCTTTTTGCAAGTTTATGGACCGCCCCGAGGGATGGGGGCGAATCCAGGGGCGCCAAGTGTACCAGCGTTTGCTCCTCTTCGTGGAAGACAACCCGGGCACGCTCGTCTTCCAGATTTCAATGAAAGATGTGCACCGCGTGGACATATCGTTCGCGTCCGAGACGATCATGGAACTCGCGCGACGATACCGGCGGGCCAGGGGATTTTGCCTCATCGATCTCACCGATTCGGACATGATCGAAAACATCGATGCGGCTGGCCAAAGGAAAGAACAACCAATGTTAGTGTGGCGGGGTAGATCGGCAGACCTGATTGGCATGAAACCGACGGAAGGAACGCGCGAGGCGTTTCAGTTCGCCATGGCGCGCCGGCAATCTCGCGCGTCAGAATTTGCTGCGCAGAAGAACCTGTCGATTGCGAACGTCAGCATGAAGTTCAAGCAGCTCTGGGAGCAGGGATTTCTTCTCCGGCGCGAGAGCACAGCGGAGACCGGCGGGGTCGAGTTCGTCTACTGCCGCATTGGGTAGTTCTTTTTTTGACGCTCGTTAAGCTGATTCACTGAATCAGATGGAAATGACGATGATGCAAATGAAGACTGCAACCACACCGTGCGGGAATGGCCCAAACGGCGCATTGAATCGCCCGTGAAGGGCTGAACAGCGGGGTAAACATGAGTGCCCAACTTACCTTCCATCCGCTCGGCAACGCCGACTGCACCCGCTTCGACCTCGCCGACGGCAAGAAGATGCTGATCGACTACGCCGATATGAAGAACCGCGACGATCCGTGGGACCGGCGCATTGACCTGCCGGCGGAACTCAAATCGGACCTGCGCGCCGCGCGGCGTGACTTCTACGACACTGTCTGTTTCACGCATCTCGACGACGATCATTGCCGCGGGTCCGGCGATTTCTTCTGGTGCGACCATGCCCTCAAGTACCAGGGCGAGGGCCGCATCAAGATTCGGGAGCTCTGGGTCCCGGCCGCCGCGATCCTCGAAGACGGGTGCGAGGATAGCGCCCGCATCATCCGCCAGGAGGCGCGCTATCGCCTCAAGAAGGGTTACGGCATCCGCGTCTTCTCGCGGCCGACCAAGCTCAAGGAGTGGCTGGAGGCCAACGGCCTCACCCTGGAATCGCGCGCGCATCTCATCACCGATGCCGGCCAGCTCGTGCCGGGCTACTCGATCTTTGGGCCGGAGCGTGCGGAGTTCTTCATCCACAGCCCGTTCGGCTGGCGGCAGAACGACAACGAGGTGGTCGACCGCAACCAGGACAGCGTCGTGTTCCAGGCAACCTTCCTGGAAGGGAACCGCCAGACCCGCGCGCTCTTCATGTCCGACATTGACCACGAGTCGATCGAGCAGATCGTGAAGACCAGCCAGCGCCACAAGAATGAGGAGCGCCTGCTGTGGGACATCTTCAAAGTCCCGCACCACTGCTCCTACACTGCGATCGGGCCGGACAAGGGGGTCGACGAGACCACGCCCACCGAGGAGGTGAAGTGGCTGTGCGAGACGCAGGGGCAGGAGCGCCACACCATGATGTCGACCAGCAAATCGATCCCGATCAAGGGCAGCGACGAGGACAAGGATGTCCAGCCGCCGCACCGACAGGCCGCCACCTACTACAAGCGCGTAGCCAACGCCAAGGACGGGCAGTTCAAGGTAACCATGGACCTCCCGTCCGCCAGCAAGCCGAAGCCGACCAAGATCGAGATCACGGATCGCGGCGCACGGTTGCTCACGGTGTCGGCGACGGTGGGCGCCGCCAGCATCGTCTCGACCCCGGCGCGCGCGGGGTAGCATGGGCATCCACGCCTGGTGGTCCGGTTTCGGGCAGGAGATCACATCGCCGGATGACCTTACTTCCGCGCCGGCGCGGGAGATGGTAGCGGGCGTCGGTGCCGGCGCCATCCCCGGCGTCACGTTGACGGAGTTAAGGGCGTGCGCCCAAACCGGGCGCGCCGCCGTCGCTGTCGAGATCGAGGTCGAGCGGCCCCAGGATCTCGCCTATCCTATCCGCGGGACCGAACCGATCGCCGTGGTATTCGAGGCCCAAGTCGGGCAACCGCGGGTCCTCGCCCTGCGCGACGATTTTCCGGACACGCCGCATCAGAACTGGACGCCGCAGGGCGCGCCCTGTTCCCTTTGCACCGACGACCGGCCGTGGCCCGAGGCCAGGCTAACCTACCGGCCGGCAGACTTTATCCGGCGCATTCAGCTCTGGCTTGCGAAGGCGGCGCGCGGCGAGCTGCACGACACCGCGCAACCACCTGACCCGCTGTTCTTCGTCTCGCAACTCGCGATCATCCTGCCGCGCTCGGCCTTGCTGCAGACCACGGCTCCGGCCGAGCTGATCGGCTTCATCCGGCCGGAAAACCCGGCGCTTATCATCACCCGAACTATCGCCGGAACCGAGCCGCGCCGCAAAGGCCCGCCGGGATTCGTGGTGATAGGATTCCGGGCAGAGCCGCAGACCATGACGCGCCTGCGCCACGCGGCGGTGACCTTGGCCGCGCTCAACACCGAGCTCCAAGCCGCCGGCATCAAGCTCAACGATGAGATCAGAACCCGCCTCAAGGCCTGGACCGGCATCGACAATGACAGCGCCCGGCGCCTGTCATCCCGCCTCGCCATCGTCGTAGCGTTTCCCGTCACTACGCCGGACGGGAAGACCGCCGACGATCTGCGCGCCTTTATCTCGCTCGACACAGCCGGACAGATCGGCATCAATTGGGGCGTGTTGGCGAACTCGAAGGCGGCCGGCGTTGCCGGCGGCGACGATTTTTTCGTCCGCACCTTTCCGGAGGGCACGCCCAGCACCGCCGACATCAAGATTGAGCCCGCCCAGGTCCACCTCGCCTTCGACCGCGAAGTTGCCGGCGCGGTGGCCGGGCATGCTGCCCCCGACCGCCGCCGCGCCGTCCTCATCGGAGCCGGAGCGCTCGGGTCGCAGATCGCGATCAACCTGGCGCGCGAGGGCGCCTTTTCGTGGACGGTGGTCGATAACGATTACCTGCTCCCGCATAATCTGGCGCGGCATGCCCTGCTGACCGATGAACTCGGCGCACCGAAGGCCCTGGCGGTCGCGCGCCAGATGGGGTTGCTCCTCAATGAATCCTTTACGGCCGTAATGGGCGACGTCACCAAGCCCGACGCGGAACTGGTGCAGGAGCTGGCCCAGGCCGACGTCATCATCGACGCCTCTGCCTCGGTCGCGGTGTCGCGGCACCTTGCCGATCTCGAGAACAGCAGCGGCCGCCGCATCTGCCTCTTCTTCAATCCCGCCGGGACGGCCGTGGTGCTCCTGGCCGAGGGCAAAGACCGCGCGGCCACGCTGCGGGATCTGGAGGCGCAATATCATCGCCTCGTTCAAACCGATCCGGCGCTCGAAGATCATTTCCGCGCAGGACAGGGCCTTCGCTACAGCGGTTCGTGTCGCGCCTTGACTAATCGCATCCCGGCGACAAGCGCCGCGCTGCTCGGCGCGCTGGGCGCGCGCGGGCTGGTCGAGGCGCTTAAGAGCGATGACGCAGCCGTGCGTATTTGGAAGGTCAACGCGCAGGGCGGCGTCGAGGTCATTGAGCGTCGCGGCGCACCGACGCACCGCTTGGCCCTTGACGAATGGACGATCACCTACGACGACGATCTCCTGGCTGAACTCGAAAGACTTCGCAATCTCCGGCTCCCGCGCGAAACCGGCGGCGTCCTCCTTGGCATCGCCGACATGAGCCGCAAATCGATTCACGTCGCGCACGCCTTGCCCGAACCTGAAGACAGCCGGGGGAGCCCCGAGGGGTTCGAGCGCGGCGTGGTCGGGCTCAAGGCCGCCGTGAACCGCGCTGTCGAAACCTCCTTGCATCAGCTCAGCTATGTCGGCGAGTGGCACTCGCATCCCCGGCGATCGTCGCCGCTGCCGAGCACCATCGATCTCGCGCAAATCATCTGGTTGGGCAAAGAGCTCGAACACGAAGGCTTGCCCGGCCTGATGGCGATCGCCGCCGATGATGGCGCCTTTGCCTTCGTGCTCATCAAGCCGAGGTCGCGCATGTCATGAACGAAACCGTGCCCCCCAAGATCGGCCTAGCTCTCTCGGGCGGCGGCTCGCGCGCCATCGCGTTCCATCTCGGCTGCCTTCGCGCCCTCAACCGGCTCGGACTTCTCGATCACGTCACCATTCTTTCGACGGTGTCGGGCGGCAGTGTGATCGGCGCTAGTTTCCACGCACATCGCGGGGACTTCGCCTCCTTCGAGGCGAAAATCCGCGCCTTGCTGGCGCAGGGACTCGTGGCGCCGATGTGCCGCAAGCTCTTCACCGCGACCGGCATCAAGGTCGCCGCCGCCTTCATGTTGGTTGGACTGGTGGCGCTCGCCGTCACACTGACCAAGATTGTGATCAAGGTTGCGCGCTGGGTCACACCCCGCTGGCTTGCGGCGCATTTCGAGCGGTCCGAGATCCGATCGCCGCTGCATCGCTTCGCGAGCCGCACCACGTTGCTGGAGGCGGCGCTCGATGACTTGCTCTTCAAGCGCGCGTCTCTCTCCGACCTACCGGCGAAGCCGCATCTCGTTATCAACGCGACGGAGCTGAGAACCGGCTCCGCATTCCGCTTCGGCACGATGGAGTCTGGCTCTTGGCGCTGGGGCAAGCTCCACCGCAACCATGCCTCGGTCGCCCATGCCGTCGCCGCCTCGGCGGCCTATCCGCTCTTTCTCCCGGCATTCGACGAGACGCTGATCTTCGAAAAGGACGGCAGGCTCCAGACCAGCCGCGTAATCCTGACCGACGGCGGCATTTATGACAATCTCGGCCTAGGCTGTCTCTGGCCGGACCGCTCGCCCGACGTGAGCCTCAATGTCATTCCCGTCGATACGATCATCTGCTGTTCGGCCGGCTACGGCCTGCGGCAGGGCTCGCCCGGCCAGTTTCTGTTCGCACGGATGCACAGCGCCTTCAGCGCGGTGTTCGACCGTACCCAGAACGCAGCCATGCATCGGCTGCACGAGGCGCAGCGGACGGGGCAAATCAAAGGCTTCCTGTTCCCGTATCTTGGCCAACAGGACCGGCAATTACCGAAGCCACTTGCCGATCTCGTGCGCCGCGAGGAGGCTCATGCCTACCCGACGAATTTCAACGCCATGCCGGAGGAGTGGATCGAGCGTTTGAGCCGGCGCGGCGAGCAACTGACCCTGTGCCTGGCCCGCGCCTACGTTCCTCATCTGATCAGTGAGCCGTCGCCGACTCCGACTTAGATCGACCGGACTTCCCGGTCGGTCCAGGGTTGGGCCAGACCGGCGCTTGGAGCGCGCCAGCCTGAAGACCGCCGGCTGGCAAATGCGCATCGATTGCTTCAACGCCAAACGGCAACACCGCATTGGCCGAAAGCAAGGACGGGATTGGTGTGGTGAATGGAGGAAGTGAGTGCTGATCGCTTAATCGAGAGCCACGTGTCGCTATCGGCTGACGCTTGCGCCACAGGAACCGCGCGCCGCCGCGACTTCGATCCTTTCGGATCGAACGGCTCGCCGCCGACCTTGCGCGGAATCGCTCCGCGCGCGCCGCGTCCCTCAGATGCCGAGCGGGAGCTGTTGCGCCCCGACGATGCCGGCCGAAGTCAGCGCGGAAATGGATATGCCCAGGAGGCGGATACCCTTTTTCATCGGATACTGCGCCCTCAGCAGTTCGATGGAAATCTCCTCCAACGCCATGCGCCCTTCGATCACGCCGCGCAGAGATTGACTGCGCGTCACTTGCTGGAAGTCCGCGTATTTGATTTTCAGCGTCACGGTGCGACCGCGTATTCCGGCGCTCTCGCAATGATGCCAGACGGTATCGATGATTGGCGCGAGCGCGTCCCGCGCCGCCTCGAATGTGAAGAGGTCAATGGAAAACGTGTTCTCGGCACCGACGGACTTGCGGATGCGGTTGGCCAGAACCGGTCGGTCGTCGATGCCGCGTGCGATCCAATAATAATAGACCCCCGATTTACCAAAGTGCTCTTGAAGGAACGGCATGGATTGCGCCCTCAGATCGAGACCGGTTTCAATCCCGAGCTTGTTCATCTTCGCCGTCGTTGCCGGGCCGACGCCGTGAAACTTGCCGACCGGCAAAACCTCGACGAAGGAAGGTCCCATCTTCGGCGTGATGACAAAGAGCCCGTCCGGCTTTCTGTGATCGGAAGCAAGCTTTGCCAGAAACTTGTTGTACGAAACCCCGGCGGACGCTGTGAGGTTGGTTTCCGCGCGTATCCTTGCCCGTATCTCCATGGCGATTTCCGTCGCCGTCGCAAGTCCTTTCCGGTTTTCGGTAACGTCAAGATAGGCTTCGTCCAGCGACAACGGCTCGATGACAGGCGTATGTTCGGCGAAGATTTCGCGTATCTGAAGCGACACCGCCTTGTAGGCATCGAAGCGCGGCTTGACGAAGATCAGATCGGGGCATTGTCGCTTGGCCGTGACGGACGGCATGGCGGAGCGCACGCCGAATTTGCGCGCCTCGTAGCTCGCCGCCGCCACGACACCCCGTTCGCGCGAGCCGCCGACGGCGACGGGCTTGCCCCGCAGTTCCGGATTGTCGCGCTGTTCGACGGAAGCGTAAAACGCGTCCATATCGATGTGAATGATCTTGCGCGGCCGTGTGCGATCGGCTGCGCTTTCGTACGTCCGAGTTTCGTCACCGTTCGTTAGCGTGGTCCTATCTTGCGCCATCATGACCGTGAGATTGCGCATCGGCCGATCACCGCCACATGTTGCGCATTCTGGCGCCAACATCGACACGAACGTCTCTCGTGCTTTGCCGCGCGGCAGCCGCAGCTGTCGCGAGCGGCCATGTCACACATTCAAAATGCTTCGTGAGGGCCGCCGGAATGAAACGTGTCCGTGACGCATAGACGTGGCGGTCACCCTGCGCATTCTGCCCGTGGGTAAAGAAGCGGTGCGGAACAACAAGGTGCAGACTGTCTTTCGCGCGCGTCATCGCTACGTAAAGCAGCCGGCGCTCCTCTTCGATTTCCGCCGTGGTCCCGGTCCCGAGGTCGGAGGGAATACAGCCGTCCACCACATTGAGCACAAACACGGACTTCCATTCCTGACCTTTCGCGGAATGGATGGTTGAGAGGATCAGATAGTCCTCATCCCGTGATGGGACACCCGCCTGATCACTGGTCGCATCCGGCGGATCGAGGGTGAGTTCGGTCAGGAACCGCTCGCGGGAGGGATACCCCGCCGCGATCTGTTCGAGCTGTACGAGGTCAGCCTGCCGCACGGCGGCGTCCTCATGAATGCGTTCGAGGTGAGGCTCGTACCAGCGCCGCGCATATTCGATCTCAGCTGGCCAGTCGGACTTGCCGGCGTGAAGCCGCTGGAGGATGTCAACGAAGGCGTTCCAATCCTCGCCCGTGCGCGGTGGTGCCGCAATTGCGGAGAGCGCACATAGCGGATCGGCCTGACCCGCCATAAGGTCAAGCACGCGCTGAGCCGAAGACGGCCCCACACCGGGTATAAGGTGCATGACACGAAACCCGGCCACGCGGTCACGAGGGTTTTGCGCAAAGCGCAGCACTGCCAGCATGTCCTTCACGTGCGCGCTGTCGAGGAATTTGAGACCGCCGAATTTCACGAAGGGAATGTTGCGGCGGGTGAGCTCCACTTCGAGCGGGCCGCTGTGATGCGACGCCCGGAACAGCACGGCCTGCTGCTTGAGCCCGGTGCCCACCTCCCGGTTCTCCAGCACACGCTCGACGATGTAGCTGGCCTGGTCCGCTTCGTCGCGAACGCTCACAAGTTGCGGACGCTCCGCCGCCTGACGTTCCGTCCAGAGGTTCTTCGTGAAACGTTCGGCTGCGAGATCAATCACGGCATTGGCGGCCGCAAGGATGGGCTGCGTTGAACGATAGTTACGGTTGAGCGTAATGATGGCGGCTGCCGGACTGAAGGCGCCTGGAAAGTCGAGAATGTTGCGCACGGTCGCCGCGCGGAACGAGTAGATCGACTGGGCATCGTCGCCGACCACCGTAAGGCCCCGGCCGCCCGGCTTCAGAGCCAGCAAGATCGACGCCTGAAGCCGGTTGGTGTCCTGATATTCGTCGACAAGGATGTGATCGAAGCGTCCGCCGATATCCTCGGCGAGCTGCGGATCGCTGATCGTTTGCGCCCAATAGAGCAGCAAGTCGTCGTAATCGAGGACGTTCTGCGTCTGCTTGGCTTCGACATAGAGCGCGAACAGCTCGCGCAGCTGCTTTTCCCAGCCGGCGCACCAGGGATAGAAAGTCCCCAGTACCTCGCCGAGCGGCAATTCCGCATTGACGGCGCGCGAATAGATCGCAAGGCACGTGCCCTTGGCCGGAAACCGGCTCTCGGTCTTGGACAGTCCGAGTTGGTGCCGCACCAGATTCATCAGGTCGGCAGAGTCCTCGCGGTCGTGAATCGTAAAGCCGGGATCGAGGCCGATCTGTTCGGCATAGTCGCGCAGGAGCCTCGCGGCGATGCCGTGAAAGGTACCGGCCCAGCTGAGCGCGCCACTCATGATGCCGGCATCCGGCCCAAGCACCTGCGAGCATATCCGCTCCACCCGGCGGGTCATCTCGCCCGACGCACGGCGCGAGAAGGTCATCAGCAGAATGCGGCGCGGGTCCGCGCCGTTGACGATCAAGTGCGCGACGCGATGGGCGAGTGTGTTGGTCTTACCCGACCCCGCTCCGGCAATAACAAGGAGCGGCGTGGCCAGCACGCATGCGTTTTCCTGAACGCCGTGTTCAACGGCCCGCCGCTGTTCAGAATTGAGCTTTTCGAGATAGGCGGCGGGCATGGATTCCGAATCAGTTTGGGGATGGCTGGCTCACTCAACCATGTCTCCGGTTTTGCGCAAAACGCTTGTGCCGCAGCGGCTCCGGCTTCTTCGGCACGCTTCCCGCCGCGTCACAGATGCGAATCGACTCCTTAGCATGAAAGGAACGAAAAGGGAACGCAGCAAACCTCTGCACGCCCGCTTCGCTTCCCGTGCCCGACAGACAGTCGAGGACGAGATCATTCAGTTCCTTGAATGTTGCTCCGGCACCTTCGATCTGTATGGCGAGATCGCAACCGGCGATGCGTTTATCCGGTAAACCAGCGAAGGAACTTGGGCCTGCGTTGACATGGCATTGCGTCGCCTTAAGGTTGACGCAGGCCGGCACATTAGCGATTAAGGTGAGATACGTCGCTTGACGGTATCGTAACCTAGCGACACTCACTCCGGTTTTGAGTGGCGACACACCCATCCACTTTGTCACAAATCTTCTGCTACCAGGGGATTCAATGGCCAATCGTGAACACCTCGCGATCCTGAAGGCGGGCAAATCTGCGTTGGATCGTTTCCGGGCGAACAGCCCTAACGCGCAGCTCGATCTTGCGGGTGCCGACCTCAGTGATGCTGATGCTTGTAGCGTGCGCTTGAGCGATGTCGACTTCACCGGCGCAAACCTTCGTCGAGCTCGGTTTATTGAAGCAAGTTTTCGTAACGCTAATTTCACCGGTGCAGACCTTAGAGACGTTGATGCACGTGGCATACACTTGAGTGATGTCAACTTCACTGACGCAAACCTTGAAGAAGTTGATGCGCGCGGCATACACATGAGTAATGTCAGCTTCACGGGCGCAAATCTTCGTCGAGCTCGGTTCACTGGCGCAAGCTCGAGTAAGGTAAATTTTATTCGGACAGACCTACGCCAAGCCGACCTCCGTGCTATCGACATGAGCGACGCGAATTTTCAAGATGCAGACCTTCGAGAAGCAATCCTCTTAGGAACTAACTTCACCTCCCTCGTGGTGCGCGATGGAAAATCTTTCTCTCGGGTTTCCGGGAATGGGCGCATCGTCATCAATGGTGTCGACGTGACGCGGATGGGCGAGGCAGTTATTGAAGGAGCGGATTTCACTAACGCAGATTTAAGAGCTTCTGACCTGCGCAAGACCAATCTCTCAGGAGCGAAACTCCAGAACTCTAAATTGATTGCAGCGGATCTGACTGCGGCGAATTTGAGCCATGCGGACCTCACCGACGCTGATCTGAGGGACGCAAACCTCACGCAAGCTGTACTTGTGAATACCAAGCTGCACCGGACAAGACTTAGCGGTGCCCACGTATATGGCATCTCAGCCTGGGATTTGGACCTAAACGGCGCAGAACAGACGAACCTCATCGTCACCCCACCGAATCAACCCACTATCATCGTCGATAACCTTGAGATAGCCCAATTCGTATATCTCCTTGTTACAAATCCGAAGATCCGCAATGTTATCGATACGATCGGGAATAAGGCCGTGCTCATTCTGGGCCGATTCACCGAGCGCAAGGAAGTACTGGAGGCTGTCCGCGAGGAGGTCCGGCGGCACGGTTATGTGCCGATGGTCTTCGATTTTGAGCGCCCCGCCGACCGCGATTTCACTGAAACTGTTATGACTCTTGCCGGAATGAGCCGTTTTATTATTGCCGACGTCACCAAACCGAGGTCGGTTCCGCTTGAGCTACATGCCACGGTGCCGAACTATATGATTCCGTTTGTGCCAATCATTCAGAGCGGGGAGCAACCGTTCGCGATGTTTCAGGACCTATGGCAGAAATATCGCGACTGGGTTCTCGACCCATTGTCTTACGACTCGGTCGACGCATTGCTGAAAGTGTTTGACAAGGCAATTATCCGGCCCGCCAACGAGCGCCATGCCGCTCTCCAAGCTCGCAAGGCCGAGCAGTTGAAATTACGACACGTCGAGGACTATCAATAGGGTCCTTCTGGCCTCACCTGACGGCTTCCCCGCCACAACATTAACAGAAGCCGCTAACATCAGACAAACGCCAACGAGAAGCCTTTAGCTATCCTCATCCATTTGCCCCACGCCTGCGCCGTCCGGCTTCGCCCCCTGACGCGGCGGTTAGGCTTTCAGAGTTCTCGAATTTGAACCAATAGCGGTACCTAACAGCTGGCCCACGCCGCGCACTACGCAAACGCGGAATCGCGGGGGAAGCCTGCCGGAAGGGCGCGCCGGACCGGAGTCGCGCATAGGCGGCCCCGGCTCACAGGGGACTACTGAACGATGCCCGTAAAACCCTCCTTAAACCGATTCGCACATTCGCAATAAGAGCCGGGAAAGCCAAACACCTGGCAAATGCGCCGGCCGGCGCCGTCGTGCGGCCAGTCAAATTGGAGTTCGCCGGCAACGCCTGGGCCGAGTTCGACGCAAAGACGGGGCTGTTGTTGCGATTGCGAATAATCGAACTGCGGATTGATGTAAACCGGAGGTGGGCGCGGTGGTCTTGGAGGGTTCGGGCGGCAAACCCCGCCGGGGCATCGGGCCGCATTGTCCTGCTGAGCCAAGGCTGGCGCAGTGACGGCCAATAACGCAGCCGTCGCAGCAATAAGAGTCCTGGTCGCCATGTTCGTTCTCCGATGTGCGTCAGCGCGCGTGAGTGGAGGGATGTGAGAGAGGGGCGGCTACTCAACGATGCGAACGATGCCCCTAAAGGCGTGCCCAAGATCATCAACGCATTCACAATAAGAGCCGGGGGGCGGCGGGGGCGCCAAACCGACACCGAGCGCCAAACAACTGCCCGCGCCGGGCACCACGCAAACATGCCGATAAACTGGCGGCGGATACACCGGTTGCGGCGGTGGCTGATACACCGGCTGTTGGCGTGGCTGATGCACCCGGGGTTGGGGTGGGGGCGTGGGAGTGGGAATGGGCGTGGGAGTTGGAGTGGGCGTCGGCTTGGGCAGGGGGAAGCAAATCGTTGGGCACGGCTTCCCCTGGGGACAAGGGGGACACTGAGCTGAGGCCGGCGCACTGATCACTGTCAATAGCGCAGCAATCGCGGCAACGAGAACCCTGGTCATCACGTTCCTCCGTCATTCGCCGCTCGCGTGGCCCCCCGGACCGCTGCAACGCACGCCTCCGCCCTCCGCCGGCACCAATGGTGCCGCGAATGATCAAGGTTTTATTTGAATTACCGAGGTTTTTATTTTATGCGTGGCAGGTGAAGCAAAGCCCGGCCGCGAGCTAAGCACGATCCCAGAATGACAACTTTAACCTGAATATAATCTGAATATTTGGCGAGGGATGAAAACTCCCGGACCTGGGTGGCCAACGATTCCGCGCCACGGCGCGCGACGCGCGAGGCATTTTCCAGCAATTAGTATAGGTTACCGAACCACGCTTCCCGTCATCGAGCCGGATCACGCTCGCCACGTCTGGCCGCCGCGACAATTCGTCCGGCGATGACTTCGCGGTTCACCTCACGCCATTCCAATATGTTTCCGCCCTACCCTGTAAAGGCCCGCTCCAGCGCCGCGACCGCACTCTCAGCGCCCCGGACGGCCTGCGTGTAGTGTCCGAGCGTCACCACGGCGCTCGCATGGCCGGCGAGCTTTGCGACCAGCCCGACTTCGATGCCTTGCGCTTGAAGCGTGGATATGAAGCAGTGCCGGGCGCTATGAGGCGTGACGATCGGCAGGCCGAGGCTACGGAGCGCAGGCACCCAGAACCGGGCTCGGAAATTCCAATATAGTAGGGGCCCGCCCCCGCCAACCCGCGGCAGCGGCCACGGCTGGCGATGACCGAGGCCGGGAAACACGCGGTGCAATTCGCCCGACCAGCGAGGGCAGACCAGGCGCCATTCCAAAAGCATGGTGCGGAGCAGGCTGCACATCGGGATGTCGCGCGTGCCGGCCAGTGTCTTGGTCATATCAGTGATGGACCCGTCGCGCTCCTGCATGCGGAGGATATGGATCACATTGGCGTCGAAGTCGATTTCATCCCATAATAGCCCCAGCTGTTCGCTGGGTCGCGTGCCGGCAAGGAACGGGAAGGCCACGTAGATACCTTTCTCCCGGTCCGCGCGGGCTTCCCGCAACAGCGTGTTTATCTGGTCGAGCGTAAGAATTGGCTTCTTGGTCTTGGGCTTGCCGCGACCCAGGTTTGCCGGCATGGCCGGCGGCCGGATGTTCAAGTCTTCCGCCGCAAGCGCGAGTACGGCGTTGAGAAACATCTTGGCGCGGTTGGCCGAATACCAACCCACCTCGGCGGCCACTGTCTTGTGCCAAGCACGGATGTCGGCAGTCGAGAGATCGCGTACCTTGATGTCGCCCAGCATCGGCACCAGCCGTGTGCCCTCCGGCTTCTTGCCGGTCTGGGCAAATTCGCAGCGTTGACGCGCGGTGCCTATGAGCATGGGTCCGATGATATAGGAAGCGGTCTGCCGATAACCCGTGAGCGTGCCGGCCTTCACCTCGCCTTCCCGATTTTTGAGCCAGCGTTCCGTCGCCTCCGCAATGGTGACCGACTTATTGCGGTCGTCGGCGTAGCTGCCGATCTCGATCTGCGTAATGATGTCGTTGCGCTTTGCCTGGGCATCCTTCTGACGTTCGAAGAACAGCTGCTTGCGCTTTCGGGTCCTCGGGTCACGATAATTGAGGACCCATCGCGTCTGCGTGACGACCTGGCCCGACTTCAGCCTGCGCTTTCGAACTCGCTTTGTGAGGTTGACGGAGTTAGGCACCTTTGGTTTCCAGCATTAATCGATGCAACACGAAAACACGCGTTGCAATGCGCCACAATTTATTTGGAGGTTGCTTCGGCCGATTGGTTTGCAACCACGATTGTAACCACGGCGGCCGCAAGTGCCGTCAGGGCGCGTCCGACGGCACCTGAATTACCGCTAATCGATGATGGGATCGGTATTGTCCACGAGCGGTGCGCTGCTGGTTGGCGATCAGCGGTCATCGTCTTCATCTTTAAGAAACGGAAGACGAATTTCGAATTTTAGAGGCCGGAGTCCTGGGGACTTCGGTCGGGGGATTGGGAATGACGCCGCCAACGGCCGTTGTAGGCGATGCAAGGTACTCAACCGGATCAGCAAGATTTGGACCTCGGCGATAGCGGCGCGCAGGCAGACTCTGCCCGCACAAAGCGCACAAGTATTTACTCACCGGCCCCTCCTGAGCGAGAGCGGTTGATGGCGGCTTCGACTTCGGAAAGGCGGGCCAGTTTCCTCCCGTTCAGGAGTGAATAGGTTGGAAACAGTCCGCGCTTTGCTGCGCGTCTTATCTTAAAAACGGGCAGCCCCAGCTGTGCCGCCACGACGATCAGCGTGAGGAATGGCTCCGGTTTGGCTGGTTCTGTCTTGCCGTCGACTTCGGATCTCGACATTGCAGTTCTCAGGTCCGGAGCTGATGACATGGACCCAAGATGAACGAAAAGACCGGAGACGGGTAGATGATAAGCAGGCCAGGAAGCGACCACTTGGTGGAAACAAAACACAACTTTGCGACCGGGGAGCGCCGTGGCTGGTCCGTCCATGCGACTCATTTGCCCGTCTAACCGAATTAAGGCATGATCGTGCTGTTTGGTATGCTGGGGTTTGTCATCGGTCTGAACTGCGGTTGGCTTACCAAAGCCCATTATTCACCGACGATCGGAGCGGCGCGCAGACTGAAAGACTATAAGTTGGCCAGGAGGCGACCACTTTGAGAGTCAGACGGTCACTGCTCTTGACTTTCATATAAGCGTTCCCCATCCCTGAAGGATGGACAACCTTAGCAGGGCTAGGCTCATGGCCATCACAACGAGTGACCAAGGATCTTTGAGCGCCGTGACCGCCATGTTGCATCGTAGCCCTAATGCTTCGCAAATACCAAAAGGACGTAAGTGGTTTCGTCCCATCAAATTAGAGGAAGTAGAGCTTCCTTCTCCCGACATTAACGTGAGAAGGCTAGAAAAAGCAGGGACTATCAAATTCTGGGACGGTAGGGAAACAGCATTGATTTTGGTCGAGCTCGTGCGAGATCATTTCAGGTACAGAAATGCTTTCGCCAGTGAAAAGCGTCGGCTGCGTCGGCTACTGCTTAAGCGGCGGAAGCACGGGCACCTTTCAACATATAGAGCTCCAGTAGATGTTCTAGCACACGACGACATGAAGGAGGCAGGTGCCAATTTCGGACGTCGAAGGCGAGGTTCGTTGAGCATTCTCATAATTAAAATCGAAGAAATGCTAATGGAGAACGACCAGAACTACCGCCGAAAGGCTGGAACAACTTACGACGAAGAGGTCGGTTACTACGGACCATTGATCTCCCTGCTGATCGAGCTTTTTGAGCAAGCCAAGATCCCGCAAACGATGTGGCCCAGCCCTCATACCATTCACCGAGCACGAATTGAAACCAAAGAAATCAAAATTCCATTTTATGGCCCCGGAGGAGCGTCGTGGCCCGTCCGTCCAGGCGCCTGATTCGCTGTCTTACCCTTCAACCGTGGCATGATCGTTCTGATTTTGTGAGGCGCGCTGGGGTTTATCAGCGGCCTTAGCTGAGATGGTTTTTCCGAATCTCGTTATTAATCGTCGATCGGAGCCGGCGTTTCCCGTGCCTTATCTGCCTTAGCAGCGCGTCGCTAGCATTGCCAAGCGTGAGTGGTCGTCTTGTGGCCTGCTCAAACGCTTCCCCGATAGCAACATCAGACCGTACCTCATGCAGGGCACCGTGTTGACCGCGATGCGCGCGCCGCCCGCGGCCAGTCCGGCACTCGAGGAGATCCAAGCAAACAGCCAGAAGGAGCATGACGACAATGAACAAGAACGGCAACGAAAACCGAAGAGACGATGCTATGAGCATCCGTGATGAACGACGGCGGGAGCGGCAACTGCGGCAGGCTGCGCGGCGTCGGGAGCTGCAAGCGGCAACGAAAACACAGCGCGCGGTCGGCGACGAATTTGAGGTTGCAACTGAAACAGCTGGCACGCTCGAACCGGCTGCGAATGAAGAAGCCAAAATTGAAATGGTGGCGACCGAACCCCGCGAGGCTCTTTGGGTCGGTTATTGTAACTTCGCGCTTATTAATCGGTACATAAGTAAGTGGACTTTTCTTGACATGTCGACACGAATATGACTCGCGTTGTGCATGAGGGCAAACGATGCACGACGACTGGATCATACCACGCTGGAGGCGATGCGTGAGCGTGCGGTGCGCAGT
>DATGCX010000435.1:0-16241 GCA_035311445.1 Xanthobacteraceae bacterium
CACCTTCAGCAACCCATTGACGGATTCGCGCCTGATAGGGTGGTCTGGTCCATGCATTCGGAAAGCTCGGATCGACGGCGACCTGAAGGTTGCCGCCGTTTCGCTGCACGTAAACGACAAACTTCGCCTTTTCGGGCTTCCATTCCGGACCAAAACTCGCGTCCTGCATCCACAGGCAATAGAACGCCCGGCACGATCCCGGTCGTTCTGCGTAGATGCTGCAACCTTTGCCGGAAACAGCATGCTTGCACCACACGCCCGGCGGCTTTGCGAATTCCTCGATCGCCGGCACCTTGCAGCACATCATGCATGTTCCGCAGGTGCGGCCCGGAACGAGGTGTGGCAGATCGGAATTCGCCAATTCCGCGGCTTTCAGATGGACTTCCGACATGGGAGGCTACATTCAACAGACGCAATATTCTGTCAATGTGGTATGGGGGTGGCCGCGCAGGTAGCAGCCGGAGGACTACGATCTTGAGGGATATCATGCACCTCGCGGCATTCACGGTCATCGACAGAACGCTGTTTTTGGCAAACGCTCTTTTGGCAGCTGGTCCAGTGCTGGCCCAGGGCACGACCGAGGTTCTCCAAGGCAGCGCCGCGTTTACGGATTGGAGTGCCGACCGACCGGGCCTGCGGCGGCACATCAAGGCCACGGACCTGCCAGCTGCAAATCTTGGTGCCTCGTTCTCTAACGGGGTACGGATAACGCGTCGCTCGCCAAGCCAAAAGCCGATGGTGCCGCCGGGCTTCGAGATCACCCTGTTCGCTGAAGGACTTAATGAGCCGCGCCTTATTCGTGCTGCCCCTAACGGCGATATCTTCGTGGCGGAAAGCGGTGCTGGCAGGGTTCGGGTGCTGCGTCCCGCGGATTCCGGCAAACCGCGCAGCGAGGTTTATGCGACGGGTCTTACGGCACCCTTCGGCATTTCATTCTATCCGCCGGGTTCAAATCCGGAATGGGTCTACGTCGCCAATACCAATTCGGTCGTTCGCTTTGCGTATCGCAACGGCGACCTCGCGGCGCGCGGCAAATCCGAAACGGTAGTGCCACGCCTGCCGACTGGTGGCCACTACACGCGTGATGTCGTGTTCTCTGCCGACGGGTCGAAGATGTTCGTCTCGGTCGGTTCGGGGTCCAATGCGGGCGAAAGACTCGCCCAACTTGATCCGCCAGCTCTGGCGGCATGGATGGCGCAGCAACCGCCCGGCGCCGCCTGGGGTTTCGAGGCCGAGCGCGCCGATGTGCTGGTATTTGATCCCGACGGGCGCAACCGTCGCATCTATGCCACCGGCATCCGCAATTGCGTCGGCCTCGCGGTTGGCCCGAACGGCGAACTTTGGTGCTCCACCAACGAGCGCGACTCGATGGGCGACGACGTTCCGCCGGACTATATCACCCGGGTCCACGAAGGCGCGTTTTACGGCTGGCCGTGGTACTACATCGGCGGCAACGAAGACCCGCGACACAAGGGTGAGCGGCCCGACCTCAAGGACAAGATCACGGTGCCGGATGTCCTGCTGCAAGCGCATTCGGCCTCGCTCGGCCTGACGTTCTACAACGCACCGCAATTTCCCCCGGAATACCGGGGCAGCCTGTTTGCGGCCGAACATGGCTCATGGAATCGCAGCAAGCGGACCGGCTCCAAAGTGATCCGGGTGATCATGCGGGACGGCGTGCCTACCGGTGAATATGAAGACTTCGCGACCGGCTTCGTCGTCAATGACGCGTCGGCATGGGGCCGTCCCGTCGGCGTTGCGGTGACACCCGACGGAGCGCTGTATGTTTCTGACGACGCCGGCGGCACGATCTGGCGCATCACCGCGGGGAAGTAAGCGTCCTTCCGAAGAGGGAGCGCGCTCCCGTAGCCCGGATGAAACGACCGTCTTCGGTCGCGTAATCCGGGATTGGCGCTACATTCACAAAGGCTTTTCCCGGATTTCGCTCCGCTCCATCCGGGCTACGATCGACGGACAAAGATCATCGGCAGCAGAAACGACCCACGCTTGGATCAGGCCTTCATGCGCGGGATGAATGCTGCGAATGCCGCGAGCTGTTGTGCGATGATCTTTCGGGTGGGTTCGTCCCTGAGCTCCAACGTCTTTGGGTCGAACTTCGTCTGCGCGAGGCCGACGAAGACCTCGGGCGTGCCGAACAGGAAGGCATTGAGGTATGTCAGCGCCATGCGCAGGTGATACTGCATGCGTGCGCCGCCCAGCACGCCTCCGGTTGCCGATTGGATCGCTACCGGTTTCTCTTTGAACGGCTGGTCATTGAGGCGTGACACCCAGTCGAGCGCGTTCTTGAGCGCGCCCGGAATGCTGAAGTTGTATTCCGGGGAAATGATGATGATGCCATCGGCGGCTCTTATGGCGTCGGCCAGCACCGTCACGTCCGCCGGAAAGCCGGCGCTTGCCTGCAAATCGGCGTCGTAGAGCGGGAAGCCGCGAAAGGGCGGCGCTTCCGCGAGCGTCATGTTGGAGGGCGCCAACCCCGGCAGCGTGTTCATCAGCGCACGGTTGAACGAGGCCTTGCGCAAGCTTCCGCAAATCATGAGAGCATTGATCGTCATCTAGGTATCCCTGTGGGCTGGACGCACGTCGAAAGGCATTCCGATAGCGGGCTGAGGCCGTGGTGGGAAGTATCAATGAGGTTCGGTCACCCGACGTAAAGGCCACTCCGGACTTTGGTCTGTGCCGCAATTGCGCCCCAGGTATCCGCCAAATACGTTTATCCGCCAATATGGTTATCTGCCAAATACGGTCCCGACCCCCTGGGGAGATGGGGGGCGGGGACGGAGGCCGGGACCGCGCTCTTTGGGACAGAGCACCTAAGTTTAACACGATCAGCAATACGCGCACTTCACAGTTGCGCTATCTCTGAAAAATGAAGCTGTCACAATTGCCGGCCCCATCTTCTTCTGGGACGCGCTAGCGCCCGACGCCCCCCGGAGTCACTGGCAAGTGAAGCCTGGACGAAAAAGGGACTTGAGCCGGACCGCGACTAAATGCTGGGATATTGATCCGCCGCATTGACAGCCGCCTTTTGAACATGCGTTGTATTGTACCGAAAAGGGATTCAGACGACCGCTACCAGATTTTCTTGCGCGGACAATCGTATCTTGATCTGCCTGAAAAGATTGTGTGTGGCGGAACATGATGTTCACAAGTCTTCGCATTCGTTAAATATTACCATGCTCCTAATTTGTTAAACGTTATAAATAACCTTCGGTTACGTTCAGCTGGCGAGGGTGCCGAGGAGAAGGAACGGCAATCCGATCGCGAACAGCCAGACCATGTCCAAAGACAAGGCCCCGGTGGCGTCGAATACGACGAGGCACATCAGGAAGGTGGCCGCGGCGGTCGGCTGAAACGCCGCACGCTGCTCGTCGCGGCGCCAACCGCGCATGCTACCAGATTACCGGCAGAATGCCTGCGAGGCCCATGGACCTCCCGAAATCCCGTTCAGCACACCGGTGAGGCCATCGCCGACACGCCGGCCCACGCCACGCTCGGCACCTTGGGGTGAACCAGATTGGAGATGCTGAAGGAAATCAGCAGAGCCGCGGCACCAATTTTTCGGTTGCGCCGCGGAGTCCATCTGAGCAACAGCACACCGCCGCAATGCCGATCGCTCTGCCAACGATAAATGGCCAAATCCTGGCGAGGACAATGGATCGTCGCAGTTTCCAGACCGCACTACATCTGGTGAGATTGAAGGAGCCATGACGGTTTGTCTTATATCAATGCCAACCCGCGATCCGTTTTCATAGGGTTGCTTGGGAGCTGTGCTAGCGGACGCCGGTAGTTGAAGGCGAGCAAGATTTCGGTTGGGCTGCTTCATTCCGGTTGCCGGTCGCCGCTGCGGCCGGAAGCTGATTTTCGTTGTTTGGGCATTTCAGAAAACTGCAACGAGACCATAAACGATGGGCAAACGTGACGAGCCTTGCAGGCCCGCACCTCGGAGCGCAAGGCACTATCTCGCGATGGCGAATGAATGTAGGCGACGTGCAGCGAATGCGGATGAACCCCAGATCAGGAAGCAATGGACGGGCTTGGCTGATAATTGGGAAGCGCTGGCCCGTTTTGCCGCACTGCAACCTGCACGTCGCCAGGAAATCTCTGGCCCGAGTAGACGCGTCGAGCCCTGACGTGCCGTCCCTTCAAAGAGGGACAGGATGTGCTTCGGCCCGAACAACGCGTTATTCACTGCGGTAATCTCACCAACTCACGGAACCTGCCGCTGATCGGCGTCGACCTAAATGCACCGTCCTGAGGATGCAGCTGCGCGCGCACGCTTGGCAGCGGGCGCATGGTCGGCTGAACCCGGTAATCGATGCGGGTCTCTGGCGCTAAAGCCAACCGGTAGCGCGTGAGAATGGCCGCCAGCGCGACTTTGACGGCGGTCAAACCAAACCAATAGCCGGGACAGCCGTGCGGGCCGGCGCTGAAAACCGGAAATTCGAACGCGGTCGGAGCAATCGTGAACCATCGGTCAGGTCGGAATACGTCGCCATCGACAAAGACAGAGGGCATCCGGTTGGTAAGAAACGTATTGAGGATGACGCGCGTGCCTCCTGGTACCTGATGTCCGAAAATCGCGGTGTCGCATTGAGCGACGCGTATCTGCATGGGGACCGGCGGAAGAATGCGCATGGATTCCCTGACCACGGCATCGAGATATGCAAGGTCGCCGACGCTACTCAGCGACGGTGATTTGCCGCCCAGCTCGCTACGCAACTCGTCGAGCAACTGGGCAGCGATTCGTGGATGCTGGGTGAGGAGCAGCAAGGTGCAGGTCAGAACGCTTTGGGCAGCCTCGAATGCCGCTGCAAACAATGATGGCAGCTGTCCCACAATGGTCGCATCGCCCGGCGGATTTCCGTCGGCATCGGGGCTGTTGACAATGATTGACGCAAGGTCACGATCGTCGACTTGTCCCTGCTTGTTTCTGGCCCATTCCAGAAGGCGTCTTTCGAGCAATTCGGAGTCGCGTACAATTCGGCCGTAGGACGTGATTGGAAGATTGATCCGAACAGCGAATGCGTTCCCGCCCCATTTGCCTTCCATCAATCGGCTGACCGCATCCGCGATCAGGTAGGCCTGCTCGCTGCCTCCGCCGAACAACAGCTCAACCGCGAGGATCCGCATCAGGCGGCGGGGGAATTCCCAAACGTCGATGGTCTGGCCGGTTGGCCAGGACGTTACCTCCGCTTCGGCGAGCTGCGCCATCCTTCCGGCCAGCGCTTTGACGCCGGCCTTGTGCAGTGGCGGGGCCACAAGCTTGCGATAGTGCGCATGCTGGTGCCCCGTGGTGCGCGTAAGGCCCGCACTAAGTCGTCGCGCGGCCGAATTCCTCGGCCCCCCCGGCAACAGGCTCACCCCGCGCCATGTAGCGGGATCAGACAACAGCTCCCGATTGAACGCCGCGCCGGCCGTCAGTACCAGGGGAACATTCAACAGAACAGCGCGCGGGCGCCTTACGAACGGCAAGGCTTCAGCAAGCACAACAAATGGACCGAACCGGTCGAAGATGCGACGCGTGGTGCCTAGAGGGTCAAGCCCGAACCGCAAAGCCCAGCGCCATGCAGCGGGACCAGTCATACGGGCGGGCGCCGGCATCAATGCGTCCATGTCGTAAGCTCCGACGTCCAGTGCCCTCTTGGGGCGCGTTCCGTCCATCACGCGGCGCGCCGAGCTACGAAGCGATGGCTGAAGAGACCGACCGCCTGCTCATGCAATTCCCAATCGCCCTCGGCCGGCCACAAGGCGGAAAGCTCCTTGCCGCTGAAACCAGCGCGCGCGCTGACAACGGCTTCGTGAACGCCCACGTCGCTAAATCCCACCGCCCACAACAGCCGGCTCGCGCGGACCACGAACTTGGCGCGCCGCGGCTCGCAGACCACCACGAGGCGCGCAAGTTGCGCAGCATTCGCAAGCAGGCGAACCAATTGCTCGTCGACAAAATGATGCAGGAACAAATTACTGGTGACAACATCCACGCTCAACGATCGCGCATTCGCCAGAAAATCAAAAACATCCGTCGCGCTCGTCTCCACATGCCATCGCAGCGCCGTAAAGGCGTCACGTGTTGCGCGACTGACGATATCCTGCTTGTCTTGCAGAATAACGGTGACGTCGGGCCAATGCGCCGCCAGCCGACGCGCTACGCGCAACATGAAGTGACCGTCGCCTGAACCCAGATCCACAATCGTGCGCGGACGTTGGCCAGCATGCTTCATCAGCGCGGATGTCATGATGTTGGCGTTCATCATCAATGTATTGGCGCGCCTGACGTCGCACCGCGCCCGGATGGCACGCGGGTCATCCGCAGACAGTTGATCGAGTAATTCGGGTTCAACGCGGCGCGGAAAACTCATTGACCTGTACCGCCCCCGACTTCGTTGCGCCCTGGGCTCCACGCATTCCATTGCAGATGAACGCAAGCGTGAGTTCCTGGTGCTGCTTTGCCCACTCCGCGATCGCTACCGGTCCCCCTACCAACAGGACGTAGTCGTAGGGGGAAGGCCGATCACTTGCCATGATGTACTGGAAATGAACGCGGAAAAACTTCCATCTGAGGCGGCGGTAGTCCGTGGGCGAGAGCATATCCTTGAACCGGACCTGCCATGTCAGCGGGTTGCATCGGCGCGCACCCACATGGATGCCGACGCCGTCGACCGGGTCAAAGTTCAAGAAGGTCATGACATCTTTGCGGGACTGGCAATCGATCCAGGCCAGCGTCGGTTCGACTGCAAGCCGCGTGATAATGTCGCGCAACCTCTGCGCCGCGGGATGGAGGGCGACCGCCGGCATGACAGACCCCAGGGTCAGTAAAACCAGCCGGGGTCCTCGGCGACCGAGGTCAGGATCGAATTCCAGCGCACGTGCGACCAGCGCTAACGCGATGACGCAGCCGGCACTGTGCCCGACTACAACGACTTCATCCGCGGCATCTGCCTGGGCGGCCGCAATCAGGCGCCGTGCACCGATGTCGATGACGTCGTCGATCCAGGTCGCGCGGCCGCGAGCAAATCTGCGCAGGATCACCCAGCAACTGGGGATCTGGATCGCTCCCCATCGGTTGGCGATGGGTTGCAATGCGCGAAAAGACACGAGCACGACAAACAGGCAAGTAATCGCGCCAGCCGCTGCGGAAAAGCCGAGACGATCGGTGACGGCGTACGCAACCGTCACGCCCATGGCAACAGCGAGCTCCAACCACGCCAGCAGCACCAATTGAACGAACAGGAGGTGCAAACCAAAGCGCCACGAAGCATGAAAAATGCGCCATTGCGCCCCGCTTGCCAGATCGCCGATCATCCAGCCGAGCGCACGCGGGATATGCCGCAACATGGGCTCAGCCAAATCCGATCGGATAAACCCTTCGAGCCGAAGAAAATCGTAAGTGGTCGAAACCTGCCAACTGTGCGCGCGCACATCAAGCCGCCAGCGCGCAAAATCCTCGGATTCGAATTCACCAGGCTGGACTGTCAGCGAAACCGGCCAAACACGTTGGAAACGATCGCACTCCCGTTGAAACAGCTTGTAATATCCCCTTGCGCCACGCGGCTCATACCCCCCGACATAAATGACATGGCGGCGCCGAACTGTCGCGACATTGGCCTCGCATCGTGGTTCCCATCGCTCGCGAGGAGACAGATCCATGATGCGCCGATACTCAACGTTGGCCTAGCCTGATCTTACGCGACCGTTTATCCCTGTTTGTAGAATGAGTCCACCCGTATGCACGCTGGAGCGGGTCATTGCCGGGCTTGACCCGGCAATCCATCTTGTTGCGAAGAAGATCGGCCCGCGGGTGACGGCCGAAGTGTGGACTGACCTCGTCGAGCAACTCGTTAGCCTGCGCCGAGCGCAACCGCAATATTGTACGTGATGAAAGCCGCCAGATAGGCCAGCGCCAGCATGTAACAAAAGGTAATTGCCATCCAGCGCCAGCTGCCCGTTTCGCGTCGGATCACGGCCAGTGTCGAAGCGCATTGAGGCGCAAAGATGTACCATGCCAGCATTGCTAGCGCAGTTGCCAAGCTCCACTTGCTGGCAAGAGCCTGGCCGATCTGTTCCGCGGCTTCCTTGCCTCCTTCTATCGAATAGACAGTACCCAACGCTGCAACTGCGACTTCGCGCGCCGCCATACCCGGAATCAAGGCCACCGTGATCTGCCAGTTGAAACCTACCGGCGCCAGAACCGGCTCGAGCGCATCGCCGATCATCGCAGCCAGACTGTAGTCGATCGCCGGCCCCTCCGCCCCGTCGGGAGGCCGCGGAAAAGAGGCAAGGAACCAGATCAGGACCATCATGGAAAAAATGGTGGTCCCCGCCCGCTGCAGGAATATTTTTGCGCGGGTATATAATCCCAGTACCACGCTGCGCACATTCGGCAGCTTGTAGGCCGGCAATTCGAGCATGAACGGAGGGGTATAGTTTTCACGCAGGAAGAAGTGCTTGGCGACAAACGAGACGGCAAGGGCACTTACGATTCCTGCTACGTAAAGGCCGAACATGACCAGTCCCTGCAGGCTCACCCATCCCCACACATAAGTTGCCGGGACGAACGCCGAGATGATCAGGGTGTAGACGGGTATGCGGGCCGAACAGGTCATCAGCGGAGCAACCAGGATCGTGGTCAACCGATCACGCCGATTGTCGATGACCCGCGTTGCCATGATGCCCGGGATGGCGCAGGCAAAACTCGACAGCAGCGGTATGAATGCGCGGCCGTGCAGACCTGCTCCACCCATGATGCGATCCATGAGGAACGCCGCGCGTCCCATGTAACCGAGGTCTTCCAGCAGCAAAATGAAGAGAAACAAGATCAGGATCTGCGGCAGGAACACGATCACACTGCCGACGCCGGCGATCACGCCGTTCTGAATGAAGCTTTGCAGGAGACCCTCGGGCAAGACGTCATGCACCGCCACGCCCAGCGCATCAAAGCCCGACGAAATCAGATCCATGATCGGCCTTGCCCACGCGAACACGGCCTGAAACATCACGAACAGGACACACAGCAGAATGAACAGACCTGCGACCGGGTGGAGGAGCACGGCGTCCACCCGCGCACTCACAGTGTCCGGCCGTGCCGGTATACCCACGGCAGCGGCGATGACCCGGTCCGCCTCTCGCTGCGCGGCACGCAGCTCGCCAGCGGTTGGTGGTTTCCAAGTGTTTTCGCCCGACGGATCCAAAGCGCCTGCGGCCAATTCGTCCATGCGGCGCAGCAATTCCTCGGTGCCGCCACGGCGGACCGCCGTGGAAGTGACCACCGGCACGCCGAGCGCGGCCGATAGCCGCTCGAGATCAATCTCGATGCCGCGCCGACGTGCGATGTCGATCATGTTCAGCACGAGCATCAGCGGTCGGCCAACCCGCTTCAACTCGATCACCAGCCGCAAGGCCACGCGCAGATTGGTTGCGTCCGCGATACAGAGCAGAAGATCAGGGGGCGTTTCGCTCGCAAGTCGCCCCAGCACCACGTCGCGCGTGATCTCCTCGTCCGGGCTGCGGCCGCGCAACGAATAGGTGCCGGGGAGATCAATCAGATATACAGAGTGGCCTGACGGCGTCTGCAATATCCCCGCCTTGCGCTCGACCGTCACACCAGGATAGTTCGCCACCTTCTGCCGACTGCCGGTAAGGGCGTTGAACAAGGCGGTCTTGCCGCTGTTCGGCGTGCCGACCAGCGCGAAGTGCCGAGGGCCGATGTCCGTCTGTGCGCTCATGCGTGTGGATTCAATTGCGCTCATTCGGGCGGATTTAATGAAGTCACCACAATAGCCATTGCCTCGCGACGCCGCAGCGCAATGGTGGTGTCGTTAATGCGCACCGCGATAGGATCGCGGCCGATCGGCCCCTCATGAAGTACCTTGATTTCGGCACCCTCGACGAATCCAAGTTCGAGCAAACGGGTCTCAATTTCGGGCGCTGCCAGGCCGTGGGCATCTTCACGCACATGAATCGCATTGATGCGCCCGCAGAATCCGCGATCTGCCTGGCCTAAGGGTATAGCAGGTGCAGTCAATGGCGCAGTGTCAGTCATGTCAGTTTCCGCAAGGTGAGCGGCTCCGTTTCATGTGAGGTAGTTACACGGTAGCGTCAAGCGCGAAGCGATAAGAAGTTCAGCAGCTTAGAATAATTGTAAAGGACCGAGCAGGCGATGCATTGCGTTAGCGCAAGAGCCGGGCCACCATGCGATCGCCGTGGCCTAGTCGCATCTTCGTCAAACTCTTGTGGCACGCTTTAGAGTTGAAGGTGTAGATCGCTTGCTCTTGATTGAGCTACCTGATGGCCGGCGCTGCCTGCCGTTGGGGTATTTCTTCTTTTTGCCAACTCCGATGAGCGTGGGTGTCGCTTCCGCAGGGAGGCGGCTCTATACGCTTCACGGCCAGCGAAATTGGGCTTGCCGCTAAGCGGCCTGTCAGGATCAACGAATCCGAGTCCACGGGAGGAAGTCATAATGCAACGACGGACATTCTTAGCCGGGACGGTAGCGGCTGCCGCCGCGACCTCACTCAAATCCGCGAACGCGGACGTCTTGCCGCTGGGCGATCTTCCCAACTGGCGCTATCCCGATCCGCGGGTCGAGGCGCTCGACAAGCGGTTCAAGGCCAAGGTCGGCAACGCAGCGATTGAGCGCGTCGCCACCGGGTTCCGCTGGGCCGAGGGCCCGGTTTATTTCCGCGACGGCGGCTACCTGCTGTGGAGCGACATTCCCAATAATCGCATCATGCGCTGGTTGGAGGAGGACGGCCATCTGAGTGTCTTCCGCGCCAACTCAAACTATTCAAACGGCAATACCCGCGATCGCGAAGGACGCCTCATCACCTGCGAACACGATGCGCGGCGCGTCACGCGTACCGAGCCGGACGGCACCATCACGGTCCTGATCGACAGCTTCCAGGGCAAGAAGCTCAACGCCCCCAACGACGTGGTGGTCGCGGCGGACGGCGCCATCTGGTTCACGGATCCGGGTTATGGGATTTTCGGCAACTACGAGGGGCATCTGGCGGAGCCCGAATTGCCGCCGCGAGTCTATCGGCTCGATCCGAAGAGCGGGCAGGCCACCATCGTGGCCGATGATTTCGACAAACCCAACGGGCTTACCTTCTCGCCAGACGAGAAGAAGCTCTACATCATCGATAGCGGCCTCACCCATGGGGGCCGCTCGAACATGCGCGTGTTCGACGTGAGCGGCGACAAGCTGACCAATGGAAAAGTGTTCGCCGAGAACTTCGCGCCCGGCTTCACCGACGGCGCGCGCACCGATATCGACGGCAATGTCTGGTGCAGCATGGGATGGGCCGATCCGAAGGAGGACGGCGCGCGCTGCTACGCCCCGAACGGCGATCTTATCGGAAAGATCCACCTGCCGGAGACGTGCGCCAATCTGTGCTTCGGCGGCAAGAAGCGCAACCGTCTGTTCATGACAGCAAGCACCTCGGTTTACGCGACCTATGTCGAGACTCAGGGTGCGCTGAAGCCGTGAGCGTAGGGTCGGGTAAAGGCGCGCTCCTTTTGCGCGCCGTGCCCACCCCGTCGCAAATTTCGGCGCGCGCGGTTTTGTGTGGGTGGGCACGCAGAGCTTGCCATCGCGCCCGCCCACCGGTCCGGCCTCCAGCCGCAGCGATGGCAGGCTCCGGACGGACCGGGTGGCTTTGCCCACCCTAGGAGGCTACTATAGGTGGAGTTTCATTGGTTGTGCAGCAGCGCGACCGCGGCAACCTGGAACCACAAGAGGGAGGAACCAAATGGCTTTGCGTGCAAAATATCTCACCGGATGCGCAGGACTGGCGCTCGCCACAATGATGAGCGCCCCCGCGTCCGCGGTCGATCCATCGCGGCTGCTCACTGCTGACCAGAACGCCAACGACTGGCTGACCAATCACGGCAGCTATAAGTCGTACCACTATTCCCCGGCCGACCAGATCAACGCCGGGAACGTAAAAAATCTCGAAGTGGCATGGACGCACTTCCCCGAACGCGCGACCCGCGGCATCCAATCCACGCCGCTTGCTGCCGACGGCGTGCTCTACTATTCGGGCTCCTACAGCCGAGTGTATGCGCTCGACGGGGCGACCGGCAAGTTGCTGTGGTCCTATGTGCCTGAACTCGACGAAGAACTCGTCTCCAAGCAGACGCATTCGCCCTACAATCGCGGGCTCGCGCTTGCAAACGGCAATGTCTATGTGGGCACCGTCGACGGGCGCCTCATTGCCATCGACATGAAGACCGGCAAGCCGGTGTGGGACACGCGGCTTGTCGATTCCAAGAAGCTCACGGTCGGCTTCACGGGCGCCCCGCTGGCCGTCAAGGACACGGTGATCATCGGCAGCCAGGGCGGCGAATGGCCGTGGCGCGGACCGATCTTCGGCGTCGACGGCAAAACCGGGCAGAAGAAGTGGGAGTTCTTCACGGTCGCCGGCACCGACGAGGCCAGGGCGACCTGGGGCGGCGACTCGTGGCGCACCGGCGGCGGCGGCGGTTGGATGGCCGGCGCCTACGATCCTGAAACCAACACGGTGTGGTGGGGTACCGCAAACCCGGCGCCGCTCTACGACTGGGCGGGCGCGGATTGGCAGAAGAGCGGGCCGCGGCCGGGCACCAATCTCTACACCACCTCGGTCATCGGGCTCGATCCCGATAACGGCAAGCTCAAGTTCTATCATCAGGAGTTGCCGCACGATGCGTGGGACTTTGACTCGGCGGTGGGCGAGTTCCTGTCGATCGATCGCGGCGGGCAGAAGCTGATGGTGCACCCGAACAAGGGCGGTTTCATTTTCGTCTATGACCGCGCCAACGGGAAGGTGCAGAACGTCTGGCAACTGACCAAGAACATCAACTTCGTGAAGGGGATCGATCCGAAGACGGGCGAGTTGATTGGTCGAAGAGATCTGTCACTCGGCAAGGCCGACACGCCGCTCTGCCCGGCGATTGCCGGGGGCGTCAGCTGGAACTCGGGCGCCTACAGCCCGAGGACCCAGCTCTATTACAAGATCTCGCAGGAATGGTGCATGGACATTACGGTGATCCGGACCACGCCGATTCTCGAGCCGATGGCACAGCTCAACATCGGCGCCGACTTCAAGCTGGTGGCTCCGCCCGACGGCCCGGCGCGCGGCCGTCTCGACGCCCGCGATCCGGTGACCGGCCAGAAGAAGTGGGAGATCAACTACAAGGAACCGCCGCTCGCCAGCATTCTTGCCACCGGCGGCAATCTGCTGTTCGTGCCAGACAGCGAGGGCGTCGTGCACGCCTACAACGCCGAAACCGGACAGGAATTGTGGTCGCACAATAACGGCATGGGCCACAACGCCGGCATCATCAGCTACATGGCGGGCGGCAAGCAGTACGTCGCGGTGCCGGCCGGTTGGGGCAGCCTGGTGTCCGACGAGTTTGCAGCACTGTGGGGCGAGCCCTTCAAGAGCATGGCGAAGAATACGGGCGCCCTGTTCGTGTTCGCACTCAAGCAGTAGGAGAACCGGCGGCAGAGCTTTTTTGCTCTGCCGCCGACGTCTCGTGATGTGGGTATCGATTTGTGATGTGGGTACCGGTCTTGCGCAATCGCGCAGCACTCGCAGTTTTGGCGCTTGCGCTTTCGATCGCCTGCGGTTCGGCGCAACAAAGTCAGGGGCCGGCTGGCGCGCGACCCCCTGCTGAAGCGTCGCCCAACGACATCGACGGCCCCACCATGTTCGCGAGCGTGTGCGGCTATTGCCACCAGGACGGCGGCCGCGCCCAGGGCAAGGGGCCGAAACTGGCCGGCACCAAACGCAGTGACGAGTTCATCATCGACCGCATCAGGAACGGCAAGCCCGGCTCCATGCCGGCGTTCGGGGGCACCTTCTCGGAAGGCCAGATCGTCGCCATCCTGGCCTACATCCGCAGCCTCGAGGACAATGGTGAATGAGGGACCTCGGACGAGGGAGCTTCTCGGACATGACATTTGCACCTATCGGCGTCGGGTCATGCCGCAGCCGTGCCGCAAACTCCTCCCCTCCCCCTTGTGGGGAGGGGTCGGGGGTGGGGGTCGGGGAGAATGGCACGGCATTGCCACAGCGGCGCGCCCCCCCACCCCGACCCTCCCCCACAAGGGGGGAGGGAGCTGCGGCATGGCCAAGGTTCGATTGGGCACCGAGGATGTCTGCACTGAGTCTCGGCATTGCGGTCGCGCTCGTGCTGCTCCCGACTACGGCCGCACTGCCACGCTCGCTCCAGTCCATTATGGAGCGCGGCACGCTTACGCTTTGCGCCAACCCCGACGCGCTGCCCTGGGCCAGCAAGGTCGACGCAGTACCGGGTTTCCAGGTTGAGCTCGCCGAAAATCTCGCCATGCGTCTCGGCGTGTCGCTGACGCGGCAGTGGGTGCGCAGCGCGTTTCAATATCGCCGGGTCGATTGCGACGTCGTATTCGACGCGATCGCCAGCAAGGGAGCATCGGTTGAAGGGGGGCTGCGGCTGTCGCGGCCCTATCAGCGCAGCGGCGTCGTTCTGGCGACCCGCGGCGACTCGAACCTCGCATCGCTGGCCGGACTCACCGCCGGGCACAAGGTCGGCGTGATGATCGGTTCGCTCGTCTCGATGACGCTCAACAAGCGCGGAGTCGAGACCTCACCGTTCGTATTCGAAAGCGAGATGATGGCGGCGCTGGCCGACCGCGAGATCGAGGCGGCCGCGGTCACGCCTACCGCGATCGGCTGGCACAACAAGGTTCATCCCGAAGCGCATATCCGCATGATCGCGGCCTTCGCCGACGATCCGGACCTCAACTGGAATCTGGCTGTCGGAATGATCGGCCCGGACGACAAGCTGCGCCAGCAAATCGACGCGGCGCTCGGCGAAATGGTTGCCGACGGCACGGTCGCCCGCATCTATGCCAGCTACGGCATCGAGGGGCGCCCGCCGGAGTGAGGGGCAGGCAGTCGCCAGGGGCTTGCGACGAAAGCAGAGATTTCAAAGGGAGTAGGATTACCACGCTGCGCCTTCTCCGGCACAGCGGGAGCGCGCGTCCGGCTGTGGCGTTGTGATCGCACCCGCAATACTGGCTGCACGGGGATCGTCGATATTCTCCAGGCTGACAAAAGCTGCGTCGGCCAGCGCTGATTTGGACCGAGCGATGCGGCCGAGCAATACAGCGCATTCTTCATCGGCGATTGACGACACTGCATCGATTACCTCCTCCGAAGGATCGTCGCGCAGCAGGCTTTTGAGAACAGGACGAGCCTCGATCCTGCCCATTCGACCGAGAGCGGTTGCGGCCGATGTGGCCACTCTCCGATCAAGGTCGTCGAGGAGATCGATCAAAATCAATATCAAATCCGGCAACGGACGTGCACAACGACAGGCGTCGGCTCGAACGCCCGGCTCGGCATGTCGCAGCAGGTGTCGCAGGGCTTCTGGCGACAGAGCAGAGCCGAGGCGCGCAGCCGCGCTCACTGCAATGGGCAGCGTTGGCTCCTGCACGATCGCTCGTTCGATTAACTGCGAAACCGCAAGTGCCGCATCACGGCCCCCGATCATGGCAAGAGCCTCGATCGCGGCTGCCTGTTCGGGGACGATGCGTCGCGCGCCGAATCCTGCGAACCGGCGGCACAGCGCGGCAAGCGCCGGAACAGCCGCCGCGAGTCGTCGCCATCCTGCCTCCGCGGCCACAATGCAGCTGTCGGCAAGGTCGGATTCCGGAATTGCGGCGATCAGCCGCTCGTCATCGATTTCGGATGATATCGGGACATGACTTACGCCTCCTAAAGGGTCTCGATCGACCCTGACCGCTATATCCGAGAAAAAATCGAGCTGTCCTTCAGCCATTCGCGCATGATGCGTGGCGCCGATATCGTGTCAAATCGCCAATGGACGATACCAACAGAAAGATTCCTGGAATTATTTCGGATGCGAAGCGACGTGGTCGGATCAATCTGGTGCCCCTGGCCGGACTCGAACCAGCACGGGTGTAAGCCCACCTGATTTTGAGTCAGGTTATGTATATAACATCTATCTGTATTCATTGATGTTTTTCTCGTATATCCTGTGTATGTGTAAGAAACTGTGTAAATATAGCACGATTCGACATGCCTCTCAAAGCGCGTTAGCAGGCCGCTGAGCGACTTTGCGAATTCGCGCCCCACCTCTAGCTGACGCATCGATTTCGGATGATATCGGGACATGACTTACGCCTCCTAAAGGGTCTCGATCGACCCTGACCGCTATATCCGAGAAAAAATCGA
>DATGCX010000436.1:0-2471 GCA_035311445.1 Xanthobacteraceae bacterium
GTTTGCCCTCCCAGGTTTCGGTCGTATAGACGTTGCCCTTGGAATCGGTCGCGATGCTGTGCACACCGTAGAATTGGCCGGGCTGACGACCGCCGTCGCCGAACGCGGTCACCTCCTCGAGCGTCTCGCGCATAATGATGCGAACCCTATTGTTCTGGCCGTCCGCCAAGAAGATGAACCGCTGGTCCGGATCTCTTGAGAACGCGATGTCCCAGGCCGAGCCGGAGCCCAACGTATTCCTGGCAAAGAATGCTTCCTTCACGAAAGTGCCGTCCGGACGAAATACCTGCACGCGATCATTGGCGCGATCGCACACGTAGATCAGTCCGTCATTCGACCGCTCGACGCAGTGCACCGGGTTGCGGAACTGCTGGGCCGGCGGCGCCTTGGGATCGTAGTTTCCGAGTTTGGTGTCGTCCGGCCTGTTGCCGTAAGCGCCCCAGTAGCGTTTCATCTTACCGGTATCGGCATCGATCACGGCGACACGCTTGTTGAGATAGCCGTCCGCGATGTAGGCCTCGTTGGTCATAGGATCGACCCAGATCTTGGCGACCCGTCCGAAATTCTCGAGATCGTTGCTGCCGGCATTCTTCCCGAGCCCGCCGACCTGCATCAAGAACTTACCGTCTTTGGTGAACTTCAGGATGTGCGCATCCTTCTCGCCATTGCCGCCGATCCAAACGTTGCCCTTATAATCGATATGGATGCCGTGATTGGATTGCGGCCACTCATAACCCGGCCCTGGGCCGCCCCACGATTTCACCAAATTTCCCTCCGGATCGAACGCCAGCACAGGCGGCGCCCCGCGGCAGCACTCGGCAATCGGCGGATTGAGCTCCGCGCCTTTTTCATTATTGTGCAGCGTCGCGGAGCTGCGGTGAATGATCCATACGTAGTCCTGCTCGTCGACCCACACACCGATCGTCATGCCAAGCAGCCCGTTGAATGGCTTCGGCCAGAACGGATCGACCTCGAACATTGGAGCCTGCACGTTCGTGCGCTGCGCCTCGGCCTTGTTTTGAAGCGCCGCCTGGCCGATGCCGAGGCCAACGATGACCGCGACGAGCGCCGCGCTGGAGACAAATTTGTGCTCTTGTATGGCTTTGATCATAGCAGCCTCCCTAGCCGTTCAACGATCGGAGCGAGATAGCGTGGCTCGCAGGCGACATGCCAAACGCGCGTGCGGGCCGCTTCGCTTCTTTGTTAAGGTGATTATAGGCGAACGGATAGGGCTTGTAAGCGCAATCGAAAGTCCCCCAACCTGAAACTGCCAGGAACTGTACTTGCGCTGCCATGGATTTATCGCAATATCCCGCTGCCTGACCGCAGCGATCGCGACGACGTTGGCTTGCGCCGTCGCGTTGAGCGCCGCGGCGCATGACATTCCGCCCGACGTCAAGATCAACGCCTTCGTCAAACCCGCGGGCAAACGCCTCGAGCTGCTGATCCGCGTTCCGCTGGCCGCCATGATCGAGGTCGATATACCCACCCGCGGTCCCGGCTATCTCGATCTATCCCGCGCCGACGGCGCGCTGCGCGACGCTACGAAGCTTTATCTGATCGACAATATCACCATCTACGAAAACGGCGCGCCGCTTCCACCACCTCACATCCTCTACGCCCGCGTGTCGCTGCCGTCCGATCGATCGTTCACGTCGTATGAGCAAGCGCGTGCGCACGTGGAAGGGCCTCGGCTCTCCGACGGTTTGGAGCTCTATTGGAACCAACAGTTGCTCGACGTCCTGCTCGAATATCCGATCCAATCCGACCGTTCCGAATTCGCGATCCGCCTGCGCGTCGACCGGCTCGGCCAGAAAGTCTCCACGGCATTGCGCTTCCTGCCGCCCGACGGCGCCACGCGCGCGTTCGAGCTCCACGGCGATCCCGGCCTCGTACGCCTCGATCCCCGTTGGCACCAAGCCGCGCTGCGCTTCGTCGTGTCCGGCTTCTGGCACATTCTCGAAGGCACCGACCACCTGCTGTTCCTGTGCTGCTTGGTGATCCCGTTCCGGCGGCTGCGGCCGCTCGTCATCATCGTCACTTCGTTCACGGTCGGGCATTTGATTTCTCTGATCGCCTCGGCCTTTGGGTTTGTTCCGGACGCGCTCTGGTTCCCGCCGCTCATCGAAACACTGATCGCGGTCACCATCATTTACATGGCGCTCGAAAACATCGTCTACGCGGCACTGGGAAAGCTCGGGGACGACATTTCGCGGCGCTGGATCATCGCCTTCGCGTTCGGCCTCGTGCATGGATTCGGCTTTTCATTCGCACTGCGCGAATCGCTTCAATTCGCGGGCAACCATCTGATGACGGCGCTGTTCGGATTCAATCTCGGGGTGGAAATCGGCCAAATCGCCGTGCTGCTCGTGCTGATTCCCGCGCTCGATCTCATCTTCAGATACGTGATCAGGGAATGGCTGGGCGTCATCATTATGTCGGCGCTCATCGCCCATGTCGCCTGGCACTGG
>DATGCX010000437.1:0-15126 GCA_035311445.1 Xanthobacteraceae bacterium
CACGGCACCTTCTCAACGCGGGCGTTGTCTACATCCCGCAAGGCCGAAACATCTTTCCAGAACTGAGCGTACGTCACAATCTCGAGCTTGGAGGCGTCACCTTGTCCGATCAAGCCGGACTTGCCGACCGCGTGGATGCAATCATGCAGCGGTTCCCGATGCTGAAGGCAAAGGCCGATACACAGGCGTCGACGCTGTCGGGCGGTCAGCAAAAAATGCTCGAACTCGCGCGCGGGCTTCTGCTCGACCCCAAGCTCCTCCTGATCGACGAGCCGTCGATCGGTCTCTCGCCAGTGATGGTGCAGGAGGTATTCGCGATCCTGAAGAGTTTGCGCGACGGCGGTGTTACCATCCTGCTGATCGAGCAAAACGCTAGGCAGGCCCTGCAGATCTCCGATTACGGACTGGTGCTGGAGCAGGGGCAGACCCGCATCGAAGACACGGCATCAAACATCGTCGCCGACCCGCGCATCGCGCAACTCTTTCTCGGCGGCGGCCTCGCTCAGCCGGAGCACGTTTGATGACGCAGCGCAGGATATTGCTCGGGCTGATCGGTGCGAACATCACACGATCGCTGGCGCCCGCGCTCTTCGCCGACGCTTTCACGGCCGCAGGGATCGATGGCTACTATCATCTGATGGATATCAATCATTTGCCGGGCCGTTGGCTGTCCCAGCTCCTTGAGGCAATCAGGGCTGCAGGTTTCGCCGGTGCGAATATCACATATCCCTTCAAGCAGGACGTTCTGGCGCTGCTCGACGCCGTAGATCCGGAAGCCCTGCAGGTCGGCGCGGTCAACACCGTTACGATTGCGTCGGACGGCCGCACCACCGGATATAATACCGACCGCCGCGGGTGGCGCGAAAGCTTTGCGGAGAGCCTGGGGCGCGGCAGCGCGCAGGGGGCGACTGTCGTCCAGGTCGGCGCCGGCGGTGCCGGGCGCGCTGTTGCGTTTGCCCTGATGGATCTCGGCATTGGCGTCCTCGTCATCCACGACCTCGATCCAGCGCGCGCGAACGCACTTGAAGCCGATCTTTCGATGCATTTCGGCGCTTCATGCTGCCGCATCACTGACAATCTCGCGCGTGACATCGCAGGTGCGGACGGAGTCGTCAACGCCACGCAGATGGGCATGGCCGGCTTCTCCGGCAACCCGATCCCCTTGACCGCGTTGAGAGCCACGCACTGGGCGGCCGACGTCATCTATACGCCGATTGAAACCGAATTCATCAAAGCTGCAGCCGCAAAAGGTGCCCGCGTGCTCAACGGCAGCGGGATGTGCGTTCATCAAGCGGTCGAGGCGTTCAGGCTGTTTACCGGCATCAAGCCTGACCTTGCACGCCTGCGCGGCGCCTTTGTCACGGCCCTTGCGGCACGCGACGCGACCGTTGTCGAAGCAATTTGAGGTTTTCACAAGTTCGGACTTGCCGACCAGCGCATCGCCTCAACCGGTCTCGACGAAGCGCGTCAGTTCGGCGGGCGATTTGCCCGCCAATCCGAGCCGTTCCAGCGTCAGGCCGCCGGCCCGATAATCGATCCCGAGCGCGAGCTCCGCCAGCCTGATCAACGCGTCGATCGTCGGCGTGGCAACGCCGGCAAGCCGCCCAAGCTCTGACATCGGCACCAGACCATAGCCGACATCCTCTTGGAGATAGCGGTGATCGAGCGACGCCGGCGCCTTGATGGTGCGATTCGGCTCGCTCTCCTCGCAGGCGCGCGCGATGTTGCGGCTGTCGCGTGCCGCCGCGGTGGTGAGGCCAGCTTGATGGAACATGTCGATGAATGGCGCGGCCGGGACGCCGAGCGCTTTTGCGACAGCGAGGCGTTCGTCATCGACCGCTGCGACGACGCGGCCGACCGCGTCGGTGATGCCTTCGCGGTAGAACAGGAAATCGCCGCGGCGCCGTTCGATCCAGCCGGCATTCATGATCATCCCTGGAGGATGAAAGAGCGCATTGATATTGCCGAGCCCGGTCTCCAGAACACTGCTCGCCGGAACGATTTCGGGATAGAGGGGCTTGATGAGCCCAAACATCGTGTCGGTGTGGCGGCCCGGCAAGGCGGCGAAGCGTAGCCGAGTCGTATAGCTGTAGATGTTGAAAGTCGCCGGCGCCTCCATGCGGGTGATGTAGGTCAACGTCACGGTCTCACAGATCGTCACCGGCCCGCGATAGCCGGCGCGGCGCAGCTCGTGCCGAAAATGCAGTCCTCCTCCGGTATGTCCAGGATTGAGGAAGATCGTCTGGCCGTCGGCGATCAGCAAAGCCAAAGCGCGTGCATAAGGCCCATGGGCGATCGACGGCACCACCAGCATGATGAGGTCGGCGCCACGCACCGCCACGCCGAGGTCTGTGGTCATCAGGTCGACCTGCACCAGTCCATGCTGGACGCCACGCACCTCAATGCCGCCGCGCTCGCGCAACGGCTTGAGGCGCTCGGCACTGCGCGCATGCAGGCGCACGTCGTATCCGCGTTTGCCGAGGTCGGCGGCCGCGGCGCAGCCGCCGTGCCCGGCGCCGAGGATCGCCACCGTTTTGATGCTCATAGCGGAAACTAACGCAAAAACGGCTGGACAGCGGTTTTCCGCCATCCAGCCGCCGGTTTTCGACGCGCGCTGACTTTATGGCTGCAACGAGGCCAGATAGGCCGCAGCGTTCAGCATATCCTCCTCAGTGAGTTTGTTAACCACCGGGGCCATGAGCGGTGTCCAGGTTCCGGTCCGGTTGCCGTGCTGCATGTCATAGAGCTGCCGCCCGATATAGCTCGGCGAACGGCCGGCGATCGTTGGCACCGGGCCCAGTCCCTTGAGGTCGACGCCGTGGCAGGCGGTGCACGCTGTGATCTTGCTGTCGCCGGTCGTGACCAGCTTCTCGCCCTTCTTGACGCTGCCCGGCGGCACATAGGCGATGAAGCCGGAGCGCGGGTTGCGCCGAAGCTCTGTGTCCTCCACATTGGCGGGAGTCTCGATGATGCGCGCGCCAATCGGCTCCATGCCGGCTTCGGCGCCTTCGACCGGGAGGAATATGCCGCCGGCCGGCCGGGTCTTCGGCACAGTTTCGCTCTCCACGACTTTGATCCAGGGCGTGGCCGGGATCGCCGAGAAGTACTTGGCAGCAGCTTTGATTTCATCCTCCGTCAGCGCCCTGGCGAACCCGGCCATCAAACCGGTGTTGCCCTTTCGGGGATCCGAGGTCTTGCGGGCGCCGTTTTTGAAATCCGTCAACTGCTGCACGATGTAATCATAGGTCAAGCCGGTGACGTTGGCATTCTCCGGACGCCCCTTGCCGTTGGGATAGTGGCACAAGCCGCACGCAAAGATGGTCGGGTCCGCGGACTGGCGGCCATGCGCAACAATGTCGGGCATGGCCGGATGGTCCTCAGGATACCAGTCAGCCGGGCCGTATCGATTAGCGATCTGCGCGCGGGTGAACGTCGCCTTGGATCCCGGCAAGGTATGCTGCACGGTGTTGTCCAGCTGAGGCGGCGCCGCCGGAGGAGCGGGCGGGGGCATCGGGTTTGGCGGTGGCCCGGCAAATCCATAGGCCCATGGCATGGGGACATCGGCGGCCTGCACTGTGGCAACACACGCCACGCTGCCGAATGTCAAAGCAGTTGCGGCTAAGAACAACTTTTTCATCGTTTCCCCCTTTATGGTCCTGACGTGTTTCTTGGTCCGGTCTGGCCCGGATTGCGGTGCAAAAAGCGCAACAATCAGATTATCAGCTTGTCGTGGCGTTTGGAAGGTGTGGTCCGGCCCGGCGGCAGATGTACCGGAATAGTACGGCGCCAGTCTTCACCTCCCCGCTTGCGGGGGACAGGTCGGAATGAGCGCCCTTCGCGTTCATTCCGGGTGAGGGGGCTATCGGCGAGTCTGAGCTTGCGGAGCGAGCCTCTCATCCCGAGCTTCTCCCCGCAAGCGGGGAGAAGGAGAAGAGAGATGCCGCCGAATCCAATTCCCCATGACGGCAGGATGCGCGAGCATGGATCAGAGAAATCACGTCTCGCGTAATCGTTCAATTTCGACGTTTCGCATTGTAGCATGGCGCAAACAGCATCGAGGGGAGGTCGCCCGTGTACTTGCATCGTCTGAATTTGCGTCATCTGGCGTTACGCCGCCCGTCACTTGCGATCGTCGTCGCGTTGAGTGCTACGCCCGCCGTCGCGGCCGAAGTCACGCCGCAACGGCTTGCCAATCCGGAACCGCAGAACTGGCTGATGAACCACCGCGGCTATGATGGCCAGCGGTTTTCGCCGCTCGCCCGGATCAACCGGGACAACGTCAAGGACCTTCGGCTCGCCTACGCGGTTCCGCTCGGTGGCAGCGCCGGTAACGAGTTCAACGAGGCGACGCCGTTGGCGGAAGACGGCTTCATCTACATCACAGATTCCTGGGGCGTGCTCTACAAGATCGACGGCACCTCGGGAGATGCCGGCCGCATCGTCTGGCGCATGGACCCGAAGCAGGAACAGCAGCGCCAGAGCCGCGGCGCCGCTCTGTGGGGCAATTTCGTCATCACGGCTGCCAATACGCCGGGGCGTGTGATCGCCACCGACAAGGAGACCGGCAAGGTCGCGTGGGAGACCACGTTTCCGGATATCGCGAGCGTGGTCATCACCACGGCGCCGCTCGCCATCAAGGACAAGATCATCGTCGGCGCCGCGAACAGCGGCGCCGGCATCCGCGACTGGATCGCGGCGCTCGACGCCGCTACCGGCAAGCGCGTGTGGCTGAAATACACCGTGCCGGGACCGGGCGAACCCGGTGGCGACACCTGGAAGGGCGTCAACAACGCTTGGCAGACCGGCGGCGCGGCGATCTGGGTCACCGGCACCTACGACGTCAACACCAACCAGACCTTCTGGGGCACCGGAAACCCGGTGCCGATGTTCGATCCCACCTACCGGCCAGGTGACAACCTCTATACCAACAGCGTCATTTCCTGGGATCCCGACACGGGAGCGATGAACTGGTATTTCCAATACACGCCCGGCGACCAGTGGGATTTCGATGAGGCCGGCACCCATATCCTGATCGACAGCGAGGTCGCGGGCCAACCGCGTAAGCTCATCACCCATTCGGCCCGCAACGGCTTCGTCTACACGATGGACCGCAACAACGGCCAGATTCTTGGCGCCAAGCCCTACATGGACAACATAAACTGGACCAGGGGCATCGACCAGAAGACCGGCAAGCCGCTCGACTATGACCCGGCCAAGGACATTCAGACCTATTCCGGCATTGCGATCCACACGCCGAGCGATCCGGTCAGGAAAGTGTGCCCCACCATCCTGGGCGGCAACAACTATTGGCCGTCCAGCTACAGCCCGAGGACGAAGCTTTTGTATGTCCCGGCCCTGACCGGATGCGACGACGTCAAGATCGACACCGCCATGCATTCCAAGGAACGGGGATGGAACGGCGGCACGCGCTCGACCGCCGATCGACTCGAAAGCAATCTCACCGCGGTCGACCCCATCACGGGCGAGATCAAGAAAAACGCTCACCTGCGTTATCCCAATGTCAGCGGCACGCTGGCGACAGCCGGCGGCCTCGTGTTCGTCGGTTTGACCGACGGAACCGTCGCGGCGTATGACGACACCACGCTTGAGGAACTGTGGAAGCTCAACGTCGGCTCCGGCTTCAACGCCCCGCCGATGACATTCGAGGTCAACGGGAAGCAATACGTCGCCATCGCGTCCGGCCTCTACGCCACCGGCCGGCGCACGCTGGTCAACTCGCCGGAGGTCAAGGAGCAGCGCAACGCCACGGTGTTGTACGTGTTCGGGCTGTGATAGGAACGCCATGTAGGATGGGTTGAGCGGAGCGAAACCCATCAGCAGCCGTGCCGCAGGGAAGAGCTGCCGATGGGTTTCGCTCCACGGCTGATGGGTTTCGCTTCGCTCAACCCATCCTACGCACGAGCGGCGGAGAACGGCCACCGTGACCATCTCGACCGACATCGCCAAGCGGGTCTACGATCACACCTTCAAGCTCGATCCGATCGTCCGCAGCCTGCTCGACACCGATTTCTACAAGCTGATGATGCTCCAGATGATCTGGGGCCTCTATCGCGATGTCGACGTGACGTTCTCGCTCATCAACCGCACCCATCGGGTGCGCGTTGCCGAGGAGGTCGACGAACGGCAATTGCGCGACCAGCTCGACCATGCCCGCACCTTGCGCTTCACCAGGAAGGAGATGATCTGGCTCGCCGGCAACAGCTTCTACGGCCGCGCCCATATCTTCGACGCCAAATTCCTCGCCTGGCTCGCGGATTTCGCGCTGCCCGAATACGAGCTCGCCCGCGAAGACGGGCAATATGTGCTGCACTTCCACGGGCCCTGGACGCATACCACCATGTGGGAGATTCCGGCGCTCGCCATCATCAGCGAGTTACGCTCGCGTGCGGCGCTCAAGTGCTACGGCCGCTTCACCCTCGACGTACTCTATGCGCGCGCCAAGGCCAAGCTGTGGGCGAAGGTGGAGCAACTGCGCCACTTGCCGGCCCTGCGCATTTCCGATTTCGGCACCCGGCGGCGGCACGGCTTTCTGTGGCAGCGCTGGTGCGTAGAGGCGCTCAAGGAGGGGCTTGGCGAGGCCTTCATTGGAACCAGCAACGTGCTGCTCGCCATGGACAGCGAGTTGGAGGCGATCGGCACCAACGCTCACGAGTTGCCCATGGTGCTGACGGCGCTCGCCCGCGACGACCAGGAGCTGCGCCGCGCGCCCTACCAGGTGCTGCGCGACTGGCAGCGCTACTACGGCGGCAATCTCCTGATCGTGCTGCCCGACACCTTCGGCACCACGGCGTTCCTGCGCGATGCGCCCGACTGGGTCGCCGAATGGACCGGCTTCCGCCCGGACTCGGCGCCGCCGGTGGAGGGCGGTGAGGAGATCATTGCATGGTGGAAACAGAAGGGCCGCGACCCGCGCGACAAGCTGCTGGTGTTTTCCGATGCGCTCGACGCCGACACCATCGCGGCGACCTACCGGCATTTCGACGGCAAGGCGCGCATGAGCTTCGGTTGGGGCACCAACCTCACCAACGATTTCGCAGGCTGCGCGCCGCAGCCCGACGAAGGCCTGCGCGCCATCTCGCTGGTGTGCAAGGTCTCAGCCGCCAACGGCCGGCCAGCGGTAAAGCTGTCAGACAATCCGCACAAGGCGACCGGGACGCCGCAGGAGATCGCGCGCTATCTGCGGGTGTTCGGCGGCGAGGGGAGGGTGGCGCGGGAGGTGGTGGTGTGAGGGGGGCGCATTGCCCCATAGTTAAGATACGCCGCAGGCTTTTTCGCGTGTCGCTGAGAGCCGGCCTCAGCGTCCGCCCAGCAAGCCATTGTGAATATATTGAGGATCAAAATCGGCGACCGCATCTAGGGGATTGATGGGATTACCCCAAATCCGTCGCCGGTCGGCCTCCCTCAACGCCCAAAAGGATCCCAACGACGTTGTGTTTGCGAAGTATGGCCAAAGACTGCTGTTGCCGATGATCCTTCCAAGGGCCGTCCGTGCGATGTGCGCTGTGATTGCTTCCTTCTTCAGGAGATCAAGGCGTATCTCGCGATCAAAACCTTCCAAATATCGGTTCTCGTGCAGATGCTCCACAGCGCTACGCACATCATAAATTTCGCCCATCATGTCGTGATGATGAGGACCGATAAAAAGTTCGGTTCTGTGCTTGAATTGTTGTTTGGTCTTCCCAGGATCGGGTAAGATCAGTCCATCGATGCAACGCGCATATTGATGAAGCCGTTCGAGGATATCCGGAACCGCGCGCGTCTTTCTATAAATATCGAGTGTGCGGAATAGACGCCAATGTCCCCCGTTCAGCGGTGCTGTACCGAGGGCTTCAATTTGGCCAGCAAGCTGGCCCGCCAGGCGAATCTCACTATCTACAACCGGCGGATAAGGCCGAAAAATGCAAGGAATTGGGGAGTCGAAGTCGTTCTGCTGACGAATGTCTATTTTCGCGTCGCGTCGGGAGCCCGTGAGCATGACGGGCTTATGCGCGGGCGCGAACGTGGCTGCCAGCAAAAGGCCGACGTAAAAGTTTGAGACACGTTCTTGGAGCTTTTGATTCTCGGCGTCCAGAACATCGGGCCTGGATGAAGTTAGCTTACTGATAAGAAGCAAATTGCAATCTTCGACCTCTTCGGCGCGGATGCTGCCAAGCCATTCTCGCCAATGTAGTGGAATATCGAACTTTGTGTCCGCCAACACCGAAAGGTGAGGCGTGACCTTTCCCGTCGAAATCTGACCTTCAACTTTAACGCTGAGACCAACAAGTGCGTACTTCTCGCCATCTTCGATCCAAGCTGCAGGACCGGCCATGCTGCTTTCCACTTGCGCGTAACCTAACATTGCATTAACTTCCCCGCTTATACCAGCTTAGGGATTGGCTGGCAACTTCCTGGCCGTGATGGAGGTCATCATGACGGATCAGCCAAAAACAGCACGACCTCGAAAATCTCGCAAGAATTGGGCATCAAAATTATTGAAATTGTGGGGCTACCCGTTATTGGAGCAGTACTTATTACCACAGTCCACGTATTATTTCCTCAGGTATTGGAAAAGGTAAATAGGTTTATCTGGGGAAGGACTTTTGGACCGTATGTAATACTTAGGGCGAATGATACAAACGCAAATGATCATCCAGCCATCACAAATCTCGCACTAACTGAGTACAATGGGCTATTATCTGGGGAGCTACATATTCCTCCAGATGGAAGTCGTAATATCCCGCCAGAGGGCGGAAGGCGCGTATATAGTGGGTTCCTTGGGGGTGATGGATATCTTGTACTTACCTACAAATCCGATCCCCCTCTGCATGGAATAGGCGAATATTTCCTCACTGAGAGCGATGATGGGATGTATACAGGGCGTGCACGCATAAACATATGCACTAATCGAGGTCAAATAATTAAGGAGTGCAACATGGTACTCGCGAAGGACCAAGCTCGCGCCATGAAGCAATATCAGGGAGCCCTGAGGCAGCAATGCCAGTTAGTTGAGTTTCCGCCCCCGGATGATGGCAAGGTCGCAGAAAAGGAGGCATGTCCTGAGTCCCTTCGGACTGCTACACGTACTCCAGATCGACCTGTCGTTTCTCGCTAGTTCCGTCGTGAGTCGCTGATGTGGTGATGAGCCTGCATAGTTCGTTTTCAGCCCGGACGCTGATCGAGGGGCATCCTGAACGCTCGGGTTGAGCGTAGCGGGCCGAGGCCGTCGTTGCCACGCATCGAGTATCGTCCTGGATTTCACTTCGTTCAATCCGGACTACGCAGGATTTCGCGAGCTGCTTTCACGTCCGCCGACGTTAGGCAAAGACGGCTTCCACTTCCTCATCAGACGCAATCTCACCGCGGGCTACCGCCGCAAGGGCCTCATCGATCGCTTGGAGTTCCTCCGGCGTCGCATCATAGACGCCGTGTCGCCGCGCCTCGATTTCGAGGGCAATCTGCGCAAGCTCATCCTGATCGTCCTCGGGCCAATGCGCGACCCGCGACAGCACATGCTTCACATCTGTATTCATGGGCTGTGTTTAGCATGAGACCAATTTGTTTGCACGCTCTGCATGGCCGCGCCGTTCGCTAGCGCGATGACCGGCGTACCCCGAATAGGCTGACTTGCCGCTTCGCCAAACTTGGCCTGATCGATCGTCCCCGGTCTGCAAGGTCTAGGCTGCCAACGGGCGCCCCCGCCGTGAAGCTGTCGGACAATCCGCAAAGGCGACCGGGACGCCCGAGGAGATCTGGGGGTGTTCGGAGGGGAGGGCAGGGTGGATAGCTGCCGTGTCCGCCGGATGCCGATCACGGAAGGCCAATTCCTGCCGTACACCCCTTTCGCGTCCACTCCTCACCATGTAGCATATAGCCTGATAATCGACAGAGCTGCCGAGCCCGGGACGTGCCGAACTCCCATTTCCAGTGGCAGCGATCGTGCCGTCGGCGGGCATGCACTTTCAGCTACCAATCGTATTTGCGCTAATTGCGCAGGAGGGACTCATGGCTAATTCCACTCGATCTGGCCGGAGGCAATTCCTGAAGCACACGGCTGCACTGGCGGGTGTGGCGGCAGGCGCCGGCGCTGGCGCTGAATGGACCGCGAGAAGCCAGTCGGGCAAGCCTGAAGTGCCACCAAAGGACGCCCACGACCCCGGCGAACACTTGCGCCGAGGGGTCCCCTCGCGCCGAGGGACGAGAATGAGCGTTGACCACATCACTTTCTACACGCCGCTTCAGGATTATGGGGGAATCATCACCCCGGCCCAGCTCCACTTCGTGCAACAACACTCCTCCCACTTCCCTGAGATCGATGCGCAGCAACATCGCCTCACGATCCACGGCTTGGTGGATCGTCCTTTGAGTTTATCCATGGACGATCTGAAGCGCCTGCCTTCCGTATCCCGGGTTCATTTCCTGGAGTGCCAGGGAAATAGTTCTGGCCTGATCCATCATGGTGGCAATCCCAACATGGGGTTGCCGGTCCAGTATATATGGGGGATGACCAGTTGCAGCGAATGGACCGGAGTGCCGCTGTCCGTGTTGTTGAACGAGGTCGGCCTGAAAAAAGAGGCGACCTGGCTGGTTTACGAAGGGGCCGACCCTGGCAAGTTCAGTCACACCCTTCCGCTGGGAAAGGCGCTCGACGACGTTTTCGTGGCCTACGGCCAGAATGGCGAGCCATTGCGTGTTGAGCAGGGTTACCCGATCCGGATGATCGTTCCCGGCTGGGAAGGGCCCTTCAGCGTGAAGTACCTGAGACATATCAAGTTGGTCGACCAGCCCTACCACGCCTGGAATGAAGCCATGAATCACTCCATCCCAAGGGCCGATCTGGGCGGCAAATCGCGCTGGTACCATTTTCAATGGGCGGCGAAATCCGTGATTACGCAGCCCTCAGGCGGAATGAAGCTACCCGGCCGGGGATACGTCCAGATTACCGGCTTGGCTTGGTCCGGTGGAGGCGCTGTCAGCAAGGTCGAAGTCTCCACCGACGGCGGCAAGAGCTGGAAGGAAGCGAAGCTTCAGACCCCGGTGCACGTGAAGGCGCACACCCGGTTCACCTTTGACTGGGCTTGGGACGGAGAAGAGGCGGTGCTCATGTCCCGTTGCACGGATGACCAAGGTGACGTTCAGCCGTCGAAGGCGGAGTTGTATAAAAACTGGGGCATCACCGAACTGGAAAAACCCAGCCGCACCACTCACTTCAATGCCATCCAACCCTGGTTCGTAGCTCGCGATGGGAGCGTACACGATGCGATGTTCGCATAGTGTACTTGTCCCAGTGATGATCCCGGCTATGGCGGCAGTTGCTAGCAGCTGATTGTGGAATTCGCCGCTCGCAACACGCATGGTCGAGCTTGCGGTATCTCGCGGCGTGGTATGCGATGGCAAGGTCGCGCGACCTTGGCAGCTCCTGCGCGCTCGTCTTTTTCTGCGTGCGGCGCTCCATATACTGGTGGCGCCTCGTCGTATCAGACGGCGAGGCCCTTTCATTTTAGGCCGCCTCCACAACAGGCTGTGTGATGATCTCGTCACCTGGCTTTTGATAATCGGCGCGACGGCAGGATTGGGGTCACGGGCTGCCTTCGCGCATACGTTAGAGCTACGACCGGTGTACCGGCTTGCAGCATTGCCCAACTTGGCAGAGTCGGGGCCACAAGCAGGCATTCAGTCCTTCGGCGCCAATAGAATCTGTGTTACAAAGACTGCGCACCAAGGATCACCTGAAAACCTGCCAGCGGCTTCGGTCCATTCCGCCACCTTCGAGCCGCAGGCACCAGCCATAACCGTGATCAAGGGAGGACGCCGATAATGGATGAGATCAGACGCACCATACTGAAAACCGGCGCCGCAGCGGCGGCGACGGCTGCAGCGCCGGGCGTGTTTGCTCAGCAGGCTGGGCAAGCAGGCGCCAAGACCTCGTTCTACGAAAAGGGCAACGTCCGCATCCGTTACCAGGAGGTCGGCTCAGGCTTTCCGCTGCTGGCCGCCCCGGGCGGGGGCTTGAACTCGCGCATCAGCAACTGGTCGACCGCGGTCATCAATGTGATGGAGCAGTTCAAGAACGACTTCCGCTGCATCACCATGGACCAGCGCAACGCCACCGGCGGCGAATCCACGGGGCCGGTCCCGGTCGATGACCCGTGGGGCGCCTTTGCCGACGACCAGTTGGGGCTGATGGACCACCTCGGCATCCGCCAGTTCGTCTTCTTCGGCAACTGCATCGGCGGCTCGTTTGCCCTCAAGCTGATGGAGCGGGCCCCGGAACGCGTCGTCGCAGCCGTGCTGAGCCAGCCGATCGGCCACCGGCCTGAGAACCCGGGCGTGATGTACAAGTCCGGCCACGATGTCTGGGCGAAAGAATTGCGCGAGCGACGGCCGGAGGTCTCGATGGAAACCATCGAGAAGTATCTGCACAACCTTTACGAAGTGCGGCCCGACTTCGTGTACAGCGTGTCGCGCGAGTTTGTGCGTAACTGCCAGACGCCGATGCTCGTCCTGCCCGACGACACCCCGGCGCACGCGTACCAGGTGGCGGTCGACGTCGCATCGCTGGCGCCGAATGCCGAGGTGACGGTCTATCCCTGGAAGGAGCCGCCGGAGCTGAAGGCCCGGACGATCAACCGGGTGCGTAGCTTCCTGAAGGCGCATCTGCCTGTGACGGCGGCCCGCTAGAGTGGGTGCGACAACGTGGAAGCGCGGTCGCAGGGTGGGCAAAGGAAGCGTGCCCACCACGACCGAGCCCCGGTGGGCACGGCGCGCGAAGTGCGCGCCTTTCCCACCCTACAAGTGATTCCAATATTGAAATCCGCTGCAGCGGTCTTCTCGGGTTGTCGAGCACCGCCTCTTGAGGTGCACGACACGTCAAGAGACTCGCTGGCGGCCGTCCCGGTTCAAAACCGCGCGTTCATCCACTCCGCCACGTAGTCGAATAAATTCTTCACCGTGTTCGAGTACTGGCCGGGACTGGTCGCGCAGGGCTCGCACGGCGTGAAGCCGTGATTGGCGCCTTCGATCACGATAAAGTCCTTGTCCTTGCTGCGCGCCAGATCGTATTGGACCTCGTTGTCGCGAATGAAGTAGTGCGCGCCCATGGCGGCGAACAGCACCGGCACGGAAATCGACTGCACCGCGCAGATGGTCGAGTTGTTGGTCGAGCAGTAATCGATGTCGTCAGCCGCGTTTCCGGCGCGCACGGCCTGCGCGCTCAGAAACGAGCGCAGCGTGAAAATCTTGGTGCCGGAGCGGAAGCGGAGGTTGCCGCGCGCCACGCCCGGATTGGCGACGAATACGCTGTTGACGATCTGCGTCGTCACGGTTCCGTCGTTGCGCAGCAGCTTGACCGGACGCGACGTGCTGTTGATCGCGGCGATGTCGGGCTGGGTGACGAACAGCCGCGCATCCGCGCCGGAGCCCGCGCCTGGATTGCCGCCGCGCGGGATGATCATGATGTCGTCGTCCGGATACCCATAGGCGCCACGCTTGATGCGGTCGAGTTTGTCGCGGGCGATATCGATAAGCCGGTTCATGCGGTCGGCCTGCGCCTTGAAGTAGCGCGCCTGGAATTCCGCCGAATAATGCGACGGTCCGCTGGGACTGAAGCCGTTCTCCGGATCGAACATGTCGAGCGCGGCGATCGGCGCCGCATCGGGCGGATTGTTCTCGTTGGCGACGGCGGGATTGAGGCTGCGCAGCAGGTTGATCGCATTGCCCGGATGCGCATCGGCGAATACGATGCCGTCCGCCGGAACCAAGCCGGCGAGATCGTCGGCGCATTGGGTGAGCTTGTTCGACCCCTTGCAATAGACGGGGCCGTTCTCGGCGACCGCCTGGTAGAACGACATCAGCGGTCCGCCGCCGCTGTGGGCGAACAGCACGACCCTGGTGATGCCGGGCTGCCGACGCAGGTAATCGACCCCGGTTTTCACGTCGAGCGGTAGCTTCTCGAAATCGACCAGCGCCTCGTTGTTTTCGTAGCGCGTGTTCATGCACAGCAGCAGGAAGCCGCGACGCGACAACTCGGTGCAGGCGCGATGGCTGAGGTAGTTCGCGGTGCGGTGCATGGCGAGAATGCCGACATGCGGGGCCGGACCGGAATCAGGGTTGTACAGCGCCCCTTTGCTGATACCCGCAAAAGCAATGAACTGCGGCTTCGACTGCGCCTGCGCCAACCCGGGCGCAAGGCCGAGAGCGATCGCGAGAACGAGTGCGGCTTGCCGCATGACAGTCCCCCTGGGAGTCTATGGAGTGACATCGCAAGTGGTCCGAAGTTCCTACCTCGTAGCAGCTCGCTGTCGCCAAAACATCCGGCAATCAATAGCATCTGTTTCGCCGAGCGCGATCAGCCCGTTCGGCGTGGTTTGCGTTGCCGCCGCGACCCCGATCACCGTAACCAGCAATTCAGATAACCGGAACAGTCCACCGCAATCTCTCCGGTTTCGGGTCCCCGCGATGCTGCTATCCGGGCGCGCACGTATAGCTCAGGGGCGATCTTGACTCATGAGAACAAATAGAGAACAATTAGGAATGAAAGTCAGTTGGATGCCTTGAGATGCGGCCCTTGAACCTTGCGAAATGGAGCAAGGAAACAGGCATAGAATGCCCTCATTGTGTCGATCTCGTCCCGCCGCTGGACGGTTTTCCCGATAATGTGGAAGAGGAAATAATTCAGTTTCTCGAAAGTCGCCCCGGCGCCTTCAACCTGGATGGGGAGATCGCAAACGGCGATGCGTTCATTCGATACTGCTTCGAGCATGCGGCTGACGCAGAGGCCTTTCATGCCCGCTTTGCGCCGGCCGCAGAAAAGGCGATCCTCAGAAAAACAACGTGAGTTCTCCAGCGGTCCTCAAGTGGAGTGACCTCTTCGTGCGGCTAAGTAACTGACCGCCAATGGTCAAATGCCACGTGCGTCGTTGTGGGGCACGTTCCGATGGCCGTCGTCCGCGCAAGTCCGGAACCCTTGCCAAGGGGCTGCGTTGACCGCGCGACTGCCAGCATAATGCGGCAGCGGACCAATCGCTTGCGATGGATATCTCAAGCGCGGGCGTATGGGCTTAAGCGCGCCTGAAGCAAACTCTTGGAGGGAGATCATGATGCGGAAACCGGTGATGCCGGTTGCAA
>DATGCX010000438.1:0-17305 GCA_035311445.1 Xanthobacteraceae bacterium
CGCTGCTTGCAGGCCTCGGTCGGCTTCTTTGTGGCGCAGGCCTGGTCCCGTGCGGCCTGTGCCTGGGCCAGGACATTGTCGGCCTTCTCGGTGCCGGCGGTCTGGCGATCGGCCCGCGCCATCGTCGTATCCGCCGAAATGATGCTGGCCATCCGCAGGCTGTTGGTGAGGGCGAACGGCATGATCAAGAACACCAACAGCGCAAACGCCAGGATCCGTCTGATCGGCGGCAGCGTCAGAGCCCAGGTCGGCAGGAAGAACATCACGCCTTCCGCTAGCACGCCCATGGTGGCGGGCAGGATCATATCGGGGAGCGCCGCGGTGCGGGCATTCCAGACGTTGATCGCGACCCCGAGAGCACCGAAGCCATAGGCCAAGAGGATCAACGGCACGTTGGCACGTTCGGCAGATGTCTGACGATGCGGGCTCACAACGGCAGTGACCATGGTGGCGTCGACTATTTTCGGCCGGATCGGAACCAGAGCAGTCGACGTCGCCGGTCGATCGTCTCGCCACGACTTCGCCTCAGACCAGAAGGCTTCCCACGAATCAGATTCGTTCTTCATGCGGCACGCTCACTTTCGCTTCAGCAATGAACCGGGCGCCGCAAGATTGCGCCACGTTCTCGATTGCGGTTCGTCCGGCGCGCTGCTCGAAAGATCCGCGAGCTGCGTCAGCCACGCGGAGACCTCCTTGGCGTTGGCCATGACATCGTCGTCGGCGTGATCGGCAAATTGGCGCGGGGAGACGTGCGGGATTAGCCCAGCGAACGCGTCCAGCGTCTTGACCATGCGGTCGAGATCCCGCGCCATGGTCTCCTCAGGCGATATGGATGCGGCCGACGGTGCCGGCTGTGGTGTCTCGGCATGCTGCGTGGCGCCGAGCCGGGCACCGGCCGCGGTCTTGTATGCGCCGCCGAACCGAGGGTTGCCGATGATCGCTTCCAGCTGTTCCTTTGTGGCGGCCGCAACCACGAGAGCGATGACCTTCGACTCATCGACCACGCCGCGGCTCTTGCAGTAGGCCACTGCGTTGTCGATCAGCTCGTGGACGCCGTCGAGCGGGGACGGCGCCATGCGCACGAGCGTTGGCTTCGGGGGCACCGGCTTGTGCGCCGGCTGCTCGCGGCCCTTGGAGTCAGTCCGACGTGGTAACGTTTCCACGTCTCCGGCCTGTTCGAGCTTCGCCCGTTCCCTCGCGACGAACGGGTGGCTGAAGCCGGTATCCCTCGCAAGCTGACGATCCGACTGCTCCGGGTTGGCCTTCAGAGCTGCCTGGATGCGAGCCTGCTTCTCAGTGATCGTCAGAGGCTTGGTGTTCGCCCGGCGGTGCTCGTTGAGCGCGCCAACGTGGGAGCGCATCTGCTCCTCGGTCTTGCACTGTTCCGTGATGTCGTCGACGCGCAGAACGATGCAGAGTTCCTTGCACAGCTTCGCACGGTGGCGACCGTCGACAATCTGCTGCTGCCAGACGACGACGGGGACCACGAGCCCGTGCTTGCGCAGGCTCTCGCGGAGCGCGGCCAGCTCCTCGTCGGTAAAGTCGGCGTAGTCGCTAGTGATGGGGTGCAGGGGGTAATCCATCGATCACCCTCCCAGGCCGCGCGATGTATTTCCCTGCGTTGCCCCCGCAGACGGCGACGGCGCGGATGGCGCTGAACTCGCGCAATCCGCAGAGTTGGCATGATCTCGGGCTTTTCGTTTCGCCTTCTGCCGCGCAATCTGCTCGTCGCGGTAGGCGATGATGGTCGCCCTGGTCCAGTAGTTCACGCTGCCGATTCGGCAGTCAGGGTCGGGGAACTTCGGCGCGCCCGGCGTCGGGTGGAATCGCCAGCGGTGCAGCGTCATCGTGGTGACGTTGCCGAACATTGCGCACACCTGCCGCGTGCTCAGCAGCGCGTCAGGATCGACGGTTTCGGGCTTGATGGGTTCGAGCTGTTGCACGGGCACACCTCCAAGGCGACGCTGAACGGACTATTCCATTCAAGCTCGTCGTCTCGTCGGCCCGTCTTGTTTGGAGGGGAGTGTTATAACGGTTACGCGCGATTCGAATTTCTCGTCAACACCGAGTCCCGCAAAAATGCTGATGGCGACCGAGGTAGACCCCATCGGATTGCATGACTCGCCCGAGGGCGTGCGTAGGAAGCCCGTGGGCGCGTTTTGCACGTTGAGCGCTGTACCCGTAGCGGCCCGGGCTCATTCGTCGCTCCTGGCGCGCCCGCACGCAAAAAAAGGGGCGCCCCGAAGGCCGCCCCCAACGGCTGCCATCTACTGTGGCTACTTTTGGCTACTTTCACTACTCCGGTCTCACTCACATTCTCGGCAAGGCGTGCCAACTCGCGAAGCATCGACTCGTGCCGGTGCAAGAACTCCCTGCTGACTTCGACGCCGAACACGATGTGCATCAAACTCCGAGAGATGATCATGGCGGGTTTACAAGCTACTCAGCACACCTTTCGGGACGGCCCCCCGGAAACGCAATTCCAATTTCGCATATATCGAACCTCGGTACAGTCCTTTGGTCTGACGGGCAGGACTTCCACCCGGCCCTGCCGGGGTCGGCCCCTGTGCTATGCAACTAACCACGACTTCGAAAGTTAGTTTTTGAGGGCTCTGAAAGCCGGAGGGGGAACGCACGGCGGCAGACTTGTATCGGCGGTATGCCGCTGAGTGTCTAAAGGTTGCCGCAGCCACTGCTGAATCCCCACACCCATTCAGTTCTCCGAAGCATAGCGATCGCTTGGAATGATCTAGCTAGCCGAGCAAGCCGAGCGGAGATGGGAGCGTCCTGTGTTGAGATTGAGGGGTTTCGAGAACCTCGCTCAAGACAGGAGCAGCCCCATGGGCGTTTGCTGTAGACCACCCACTCACTGTTACGCAGCGGTGCCAAATAGGAGGCAAAGGCTTGCGCATTGGTGAGCCCGGCGTGCTTACCGAAGAACTGTAAGGCGCCGGCCTTGTGGGCGGCGGCAAGCTTCTCCTGGAGCAGTCTTCGAAACAGGCGCGAGAGCACGCGCACGGGGAGGAAGAAGCCGGGCCGGCAGGCAATCCAGCGCTCATCATCGAGCGAGATGCCGCCGCCCGGTACGATCATGTGGACATGTGGATGGTGGGTAAGGCCGAGCCCCAGGTGTGGGACGGAGAGCACGCCGATGCGGGCGCCGAGGTACTTGGGATCAGCCGCGATGGTGATCAGGGTCTCGGCGGACGCCTTGAACAGGATGTCGTAGATCGCGGCCTTGTTGTGAGTAGGCGATGTCCGCGATTGGGCCGGCAGCGAAAACACGATGTGGAAGTATGGTACCGGCAATAACTCGGCCTCACGCGCGGCGAGCCATTCCCTCGCAGCGGCTCCCTGGCACTTAGGGCAATGCCGGTTACGACAGGAGTTGTAGGCAATCTGGGTGTGGCCGCACTTGTCGTTCTCACAGCGCGCGACATGCCCGCCGAGCGCTGCCGTGCGGCAGTTCTCGATCGCCGACATCACCTTGAGCTGGCCGAGGCTGACATGGCCGGCGTTGGCTTGGCGCCACGCCGGTCCATGGCGGCGGAAGATATCCGCAACCTCCAGCTTTGGACGTGCCAACAGCGCCGCGCTTTAGGTGGGCGGCTCGGTCTCGGTCTCTTGCTTGGTCTTGTTCTTGATCTCGTCCTTCTTGGGTCGCAGCGGGGCGAGGCGATCGAGCGGGCTCATGACCTCGCGGATCGTATTGGTGGCGACGCGCGTGTAGAGCGCTGTCGTCTCCAACTTGGAATGTCGGAGCAGGACCTGAATCACCCGGACGTCAATATTCTGTTCGAGCAGATGGGTCGCAAAACTATGGCGTAGAGTGTGGGGCGTCACCCGTTTGGTGATCTCGGCCATGTGCGCGGCAGCGTGGCAGGCGCGTGTCAACTGGCGCGTCGTCATCGGGTTGACGGGGTTCTGGCCGGGGAATAGCCAGCCCTGCGGCCGCGCAATGCGATACCAGTCGCGCAAAAGTTCGAGCAATACGGAGGAAAGCATCGCATAGCGATCCTTGCGTCCCTTGCCCTGCTCAACGCGCAGCATCATGCGTTTGGAGTCGATGTCCGAGACCTTCAGCGACACCACCTCGGAAACACGTAGCCCGGCGCCATATGCGACACTCAGCGCCGCTTTGTACTTGATGCCCGGCGCCGCCTCCAGAAAACGCGCCACCTCATCGGGGCTCAAAACAATCGGCGCCTTGCGCGGCTCGTGTATGAATGACAAGTGCTTGACGAGGTCGGAGCGATCGAGCGTAACCTTGAAGAAAAACCGTAGTGCCGCGACGGTGGCGTTGATCTTCGGCGTGCCTGCGCCGCTCGCCGTCAAATGCAGCCGAAAGCGGCGCACGTCCTCCGCCTCGGCCGTGCCGGGAGATCGGCCAAGGAAGGTGGCCAGGTCCTTGACCCTTTGCACGTAGTCGTGTTGGGTTTTCGCTGCGAACTTGCGGATCAACATGTCTTCGATCATGCGCCGACGCAACGCGCTGATAACTTGCTCGGTCATGGGGCTGCTCCTGTCTTGAGTGAGGTTGCAAACCCCTCGATCTCAAGACAGGACGCACCCATCCGCTACCTTATGAGCCCCGCCCAAGCCGGCCTGGCAGCACCCTACCGCGCGAGCGGTTTAGTCCTATGACCCCGAGGAGACATTCGGCCGGGTGACGAGTTGCAAGCGTCGAGGCCACAACCGTTTTGTCCTGGCGGCGCATTCGGTCACCTCGTCGGCAGCAATCAAAACGGCAGGCGGAATCTCCAGACCGATCGCCGTTGCAGCCTTGAGGTTTGGCACCGTTTCGTAAAGCGTCGGCGCTTGCACCGACAGATCGGCAGGTTTTCTCGCCTCTCGGGATTCGATCGACGTAGCCGGCGGTCCACCTGGCCGGCACCGCTTTCGGCGTAACACTCGACGTATCCAATGCCGGCAAGTCTCGGTCGCACTGGGGCGGCCATCCGTCACTAATGAGGGCTGATCCTTCCTGTCACAACCCATCGCTCGGGCCGGCCTTGGTCGCTGACAAAATACACGATGCTGTAGACGACGATCGTGGAATCCAACAAGAACATGAATAGATAACCCATTCCCCACGGTTGACCAAGATTGCTGAGGAACAAATAGACCATGAAGGTCTTTTCGACGGTGCTGAACAACATGGTCTCGAAGCGCAGCCACGGGCGGAAAGCGGCGGCCACCATCAGGGCCCCAATTCCAAAGACCATGATTCCCCAGTGCCGCAGGATGGGCACGCTGGAAGGCGTATAGTCGACAAGCCCGCCCAGCATCGGTGTGACGAGGTTGACGTCAACTGCGAACGGCAATGACCCGCATGTCGCCAAGCCAAACAGGATGAGAAACCATTTGATGGTCCTAGCAACGAAGATATTCAACGAGTTCATGAATCACCGATTTACGCTGCTGCGCTCGAATTAACCGGCAGTTTCCGGCAAACGTTCGTCCTAGTCGCAGCCAGTGCGGGCTTGGCGATATTTGCAAGCGCGACGCGAGCTCGGCATAGGCCGAGAAATCACCGCCACGCCGTCCGCCACGAATTGCTGATCTTGATCCATACCTGGTCGGCGGCCGCGCCATCATCGCCATCGCTCCATCCGTGGATCAGAAAACGCACGCGGTCTTGACAAGAGGCGGAAAAAGGCTGTTGCGACGGCAACAACTGAAGGGTCGGAGCAACAACAACAACGCTGGCGCCGGCGATGAACTCTCGACGATCGATCATCATGCGACTGCCCCTTCCCTTTCTTCAGAGAATCGCTTGTCGAGCGGCGATGACGCAAAAGCAGCAGCCTTGCCCCATCGTATCCTCGCTTCCGCGAGCACTTCAGACGCAGCTTCCCTATCGCCGGAATTAAATGCGATATCGTGAGCTTGCTCGTAAGCGCGCAGCGTCGGGCGGTTCGCTACATTCAAGCGGGCGAGCTCGAGGGCCCGGCGCGAATTATTACCGCTTCCAGCATAGAACTCCGCGCCGTGATCTGCGAAGGCGAGTAAGTGTCGCTCAAGGAGAGCTTCGAACGCTACCCGGGCGGCATGCAAGTGCCCTTCGGCATCCGCCTGTCGACCCTGCGAAATCAGGGCGTCAGCAAGGCGCCAACGCGCTTCGGGATCGCCGCTCTCGAGCGCTGGCAGCAACAACGCCTCGGCATCGCTCGTTCGGCCGGACGAAGCATAAATTTCTGCCAAATGTATGCGGGCTTTCGTGTATCTGGGCAGGCAGTCGATGGCTCTGCGGTACCATTGTGCGGCTCGGTCCGCCTGCGGCCGCGGCACGAGTTCTGCCCACAGCATACCAAGCTGAAAGCAGACCCACGCCACGGGGAACGGCGAAACATCTCGGTACTCGCGCAAGGCCTGTCGGTAAATTCGGTCGGCGTCGGCGAATTCGCGCAAGTCCGCCAGCAGAGCACCCAATGCCACCAGGTCCTCCAACCGGCCGGACTTCGTTGCGATCTCGCGCCGCGCACTCAGAGCTCCATCGAGGTCCACCCCGCACGCCTGATCGATATTCAGGCGAATTCGGCTGACTTCTTCCAATGGCGCCCTGTCCTGCTCAGCACCGGCGAGAAAGCGCCTCGCCTCCGTGAATCGATGCGTCATCGAGGCGACTTGCGCCTGGATCAGCGCGGTGCGGGCCGACTCAGCATTGATCTGGCTGAGCTGTCGCGCCAGCGACTCCAGGCGATCAAGTGCAGATATGTCGCCGACAAGCTGCGCCGTCAGGCGCTCGTTCTCAACGATTGCCTCGGCGATCCCATGACGCCGCGGATCTTGAATGAACTTACTCCAGGACCGCCGGCGCGCGCTCTCTAAATTGACGACAGCGATATCGCCGTCTGTCGTCACCGGCCTTTCCCAATCCGATCCGGGATCCGTGTTCATCTCGAATCACCGAGGCGGGATTTCAAGCTCGCCAGTCCTGTCTTGAATAGAGTGGTTACAATTGCCTTGACCACAATGTCCGGCTGGTCATTTGGCAGGAACTGTGAACGCCAAGTAACGGAACTCCCAGAACCCCTTGGATTGACCTCAAGCGCCCCTATGTAGCTGGAGACCGGAAGGCCGCTGATGTTCGAATAGCTGTAGGACCTGTGCGAATTGTCGGCCGCCTCGAGACGCTCGACAATCTGTTTGCCATCGATCGTCTCAATGATGCGCAACTGCCCGATGCCCGAACCTATCATTCGAACACTGGCGACCAAAGGATGCCAGCTCGGATCGAATTGCCCAATCAGAGTCCAGACCCTATCCGGGGCCGCATCCAGATCGACACTTTCCGCGATATCTTGCAATTCCATGTTCGGCTCAGCGAAGTACGGGAAAACCGTAGTACCCGGCTTCGTCGCCCTTGTCGCGCCACCACGCAGGAATTCGCGATCGCGGTTCACCAACCATGTTACCAAAATATCAATGACGTTTGAGTCGACGGTACGGCCGCCACCTGTTTCATAGGTTCGGCCATTGATGGTGCTTTTCTCGATTTCTAAATGGCTGGTGTCCGTGATTGGTTTGGCAACGTCGAACAGAAGGTAGTCATCCAGGAATACTCTTGCGTTCGCGTCGAGCGCCGACGGCGTCCAATCCTGCTTATTGTCGCGCATATCCCAGTGGGCAAAACTCTCCTTGAGGCGCTGGAGGAACATTCCCCGGTGCTCGCTTGCGATGGCGAATGGCGTTTGCTGGTTCCACAGGTCGCGAATGTCCTCGATGCCAGGACCGTAGTTCAGGCGCATGTTGGTTTGCTCGGGACGACCGACCCAGTCAAGACGCAGCGGCAGCGGCCCAACCGGCGAAGTAGGGGCGAGCGGAATGGTTTCGGCAATTACGCCGAAGAGAGATCCCTTGTCAGTGTCGAGCGCGCGTCGGGTATCAAACTCGATCACAATACAAAGCACGTTGTCGTGCTCCAGCAGGTTGGGAATGGGCCTCATGTTCGCGAAGAGCCACGCCAGATAAAATGGGTCGGATCGCAGCCCCGCAAAGATGCGGAAAATGCCGTCGGGAGTGGATGCCCCGTTCTTGTCGTTGACCACTACACGTAGTGTTTGTCCGTCCGGCAAGGTGAAAGTGCCTCGCTGGACGGGTTTTGCGCCCGGAGCGCGCTCCAGCAAGTCGAAACGGCAGGTGAAACGTATCTCCTGATCGCCGGTCCTGAATTGCGCAGCATCGCCGAGACCCGCCACGGAAGCCCGCCGGACGACTATCGAGCAACTCACCGCGTTGGAAAACATTGCGTCGGCGCCGGCGGACGGGAACAGGCATGCTGTGAGCACCGTTCGGCTCGGGTTTTCCGGGCTGGTGAACGCGAAAAGATCGGTGAGGTCGGCCGCGGGGTCACCGATTTGTCGCGGCCCATCGATATGATCCGACATGGCAAGCTCCGTTGTCGTTAGACTTGGGCCTTGCGGCTTGGGGGGCGTGACCAGGAGATGGCCACGCCCTCATAACGGCCCGTCACGGTTGGGGCAGGCGGCCCTCCGGGAACCCGCCAAACGGCGTGACTCGGCCGGGCTCCTCGGGGATTGACTTCAAGTATTCGACGAGCGCCCAACGCTGATCGTCAGTCAGAAGCGGACCAATGACACCATTACCGCGCGGCCCATTCTGGAATGAGTGACCCGCGTTCGAATTTCCGAGTAGCGTCGTATCCAACTCGAATGTTCCAGCGCCACAGGTCGTATCAAACCCAACTTTGACCGGATCGAACTCGCGGCTGAGGCAAAACTTCTTAGTACGTTCGCCAGCTGGAACCAGCATCTCGTACAGGTTGGGTACCGAGCCATTGTGCAGGAATGGCGGAGTCGCCCAAACGCCGTCGCGCGGCGCTGCCTTATAGACCCGATCGGGTGCTGGCGGCTGTGGCAGCTCCCGATAACCGTTCAGATCCAGTAACTCGGCCGGCGTCAATTTCAGTTTTGCGACGGCCCTCTCCAGGACTTCGACCTTGATAATTCGACTGAACGCCTCCATGGGAACGGCGTCCTTCCCGCGAAGCCCCGGCGGCAAATCATTGCTGAGTTGACCCGTGACGGCGAATGGCCTGATTGCCTCGGCCTGGGTGTGATCGGTGCCGACATATGACTGCGGCACGAGGCCCACGAGGACAAAGCGCTTGCCGTATTTATTCGGCTCAGTCCACCGGTAAGGCCATGCGTTGTGGCAACCTGCGCAGTGCTCCACAAACAGTGCCTTGCCGGACTTGGCTTTTTCACGGTCAATCTTCCCGAGCACGTCTTCGGGCCAGCTTGGCGGCGCCAGTCTTGCCAACTGGTTCTCAACCCGGTGAAGCTCCGGAATGGCCGCATTCGACGCGAACAGCCCATCCGCGGGAGTTTTGGCGCGCAGGTTTATGGGCATATAGACGCCCATCGCCTCGCCCAAATTGCGGGCCAGCGGACTTTGCACAATTGCCGCCCACTGCGTCCACGATCCTTGCGGAGCGTTCCACAGGAAAGGAGGCTTGACAGGCGCGATAGGCGTTGACGTGTTCTCCGGGATGCTAGGCAGATTGGCGGTCACCCTATTGTTGATCAGGCTGAGGGCGTCCATTCGCGCCGGCCCCCAGGGCCAGAAAGAAGCAGCGCTTCGTGTGGCATATTCGTAGGTCAACGCGGCCTGGCGCTCAAAGCGCTCGCGTAGCTTGGCCTTGGCTTCGGGACTTGCCGCTCCAAGCCGTGCCGCGAGCCGATCAAATTTGGCCGCATCAGTCAAAGTGGCGCGTATCGCTGCGCTGAGAGCCTGAACGTAGGCCTGGAAATCGAACGTATTGGCGGGCCCACCGTCGATGCGAACGTGTTTGCCCTTGTAGTTCAGTTGCGTTGTGTGGCAGGCCGCGCAGGTCAAGCCGGCGAATTCGCCGGTTTCCTGTCCAGGCCATTGTGGAGTGGAAATCACCGTCTTGTTGATACCGATTGGCAAACCGTCGGGATTATATGGTGAACCCGCGGGTTGGGTGATCAGTCCGTAGCGCTCGCTATTTGCGCTCGACCGGAATAGGTCCTGGCTGCCGGCAACTTCCAGGTTCAAAAAAATGTCATAGGAGAGAACCACCGAACCCTGCGAGAAATGATAGTACCATTCGCGGTCGTCTTGCGACCATGCTTGATTGAGGTAAATGACAGGCTCGCCTGCAGCCTGGCCGGCGGACGGCTGCTGTGCAGATGTGGGCACAGCTGTGCACAGGGTAACGAGCGATCCTATGCTTAACATGGATGGTAACGTCCTTAGCCTCATGGCGGTGCTCCTTGGGGCTTGGGTTGACCGGAGCCTGCGATTGAGCAGGGCCTTCATTGCAGGCGATCTTGCGCTTCGAAGCTCGTGCGCGTCTGGATGCCATTGTCCTACCAAATAGCGGCCGCACGCCGTGGTAATAGGGCCCGCGCCAGTATGGGGGCCGCACCACCACGGCACCGTGGGTTCCGGCACAGCCGACCCGGTAAACACCGCGCGAAGAAATGATGGCATTCGCATCGGCTGGCCGAAAAACCATTGCCGTGAATGCGGCGATTGCAGCTAGCAGGAGAATACTAGCGTACTTTCTCCTCTGTCGGACTCCATTGATTTTTGTCAATCGGCGCCCAAATTTGACCCCCCGTATGGTCACGCGCAGGAAAGGGGAGCCGAATGGCAGCAATTGGCCCATAGGCGAAGATTGCTGCTGACGCCAATCGAGTCCGGTTACTGAGGTGCTGCGGCCATGCAAAGGGCAGCCCGAAGGCCGCCTTGTTTTTCTGGACTCACGTTTTCAGTGGAGGGGATCACAGCAGGCCCTGTCGAGACGGTGGTGCTTCAGCGGGCTACGGCGCGGTATTGCCGCTAATGTTCAAGCTAATCGGTATCCCTGCTGCCGTCGAAATCTCAGGTGAGGTGGGAACGAGTGTTGGCCCCCGGTGTCGCGGTTGCCTTGCTGCGGAGTTATTCATGCCATACAAAAAGTCGTGGAGGGCATGATCGCGTGCGCCAATTCATTGCGGGGGGAGAAGCTTATACGCTCACTGTCTCACTGTCGATTTAAGCGATTGATCTTGCTTGCAAGTTGAGCAAGTTAGGCAAGACCATAGCACTGCGCTGCCACCTTGTATATTAGTCGCTCGCTTCAGCCAATCTGAAGTGATCGGACCATCATGAAAGCGATAGCAATGGACTCGTGCCGAGAGAAGAACGATGTAGGGGCGACCCTTGTGGTCGCCCCCGTTGTCCGATACGACGAATGCGGCGACCACAAGGGTCGCCCCTACGACGGGCGAGTTGGAGGACGCCGCTTGTGCGGCCCCCCAAGGTTGTGGCTTGGTAGATGCTCCAATCCAATCAGATTGGCTGAAGCGAGCGACTAGGAACTGATCGCGTGGCAAACGACGACGATCCGCTTGCGGCCTCCCTGTGCGCGGGGTGTCAACGCGTAAATCACCCGCCCGACAGCTGCCGTGCCGACCGCCTCGGCAGTGCTGAGCTTCCTGGCCTTCGTGGCGGCGCGGTAGTGTTCCATCGGTACAGGGATATCGGCAAATCAACTGTGGCCACTGCCCGGCGTCCTGTTTTGGTGATCTCGACGCGACTAACATCAATCACGCGTCCATCGGGCCGCACGACTTCATCAGGTGTTACGGTTGCGAGGCCTGCGCGAACCAATGCAGTAATCGTGTTACGCGTGAAGCCGTAGCCGAGGAGAAGTGCCGTCGTCGCGCCGTCAGGGCTGTTTGCAAGTACAACAAGCCCACGGCTTTCGTCGGTACTGAGAAGCCAGCTTCGAGCCATGCCAAAGGGCATCGCGTGACAACCGTTGATTAGACCACCAATATGCCAGCGGGCCCGCACCGCTGGGGGACTATGCACCCGTCAATGCAACGTAAAGCGAACCGGGCCTTCGATTGCCGTCCGGCCGGCGTCAGTGATTTTGATCCGAGCGACTTCGACCGTCCGGCCGCGACTTCTCATTGTCGCGCGCTCTGCGATCGCAAGTCCGTCGCCCACCAAGTCGAGCAGTTCAGACGTGAACCGCGCAACGAAAAACGGATTGGTGCTGCCGCGCTGTCCTGCATCGGCAAGCATTTCTAGCACCCTGCGTTTTCGACGGTTCATGGCATGTCAGACTCTGTGTTTTTTGAGGCGACGTGTAGTCGCGATGAGATCCTCAGCCGAACGGACGGATCCCCCCGCGTCTGGGTAGCGGACAGTTCGGTTTGACGAATTGGCGCCAGCCGCGCGAAGCGTGACGGGCGCCCGGTCCCTACGGCGGAGGGCACGAGGGACCGGGCGCATGTGTCAGAGCGCGGGCACTGCCACGCTGCTAAACATTTAGTCGGTCCCTCGAATACAGTCACGACCTTCGGCAGCATGCCGCGCATGCGTCGGTGCTATACCGCGCAACACCGTGCACAACTTCGCGAGGCGGCTACGCTGCCGTCGCCAAAATGTTGCCGTTTCCACCACGACGAAGGCGGGCCGAAATAGCTTGGCCCTTGCCTATCGGGCGACAGCCAAGCGGCCGGCGTGCTTTCCGCCGCCGGACCTGGGCTTCTTCAGTCCGCCAATGCCCGGCGTCCTGCCGCAAGGTCGGATTGCGCGAGGGGGCCAGCACATGCCCGGCCTTTTTATTTGATGGCGGAAGGAATAGGGAAGAATTTCCGCGCGACGCGTAAGCCCTGTAGGGCTAACTTGTGCCTGCTGGCTGCTCGGATCACGCCTTTGTCCAGTCAAAGATCAATGGCCTCTTTGCTGCGCGGCAAAACCGTCTCGATTCGATGGGGCAGATGTGAATCCCATGCTGAGCATACCCCAATCCGAGTTCTCTGCGGCGCTATGGGCCAAGCGCGAGCGAACAGAGCAAGGCATACATGACCTGGATGCGCTTGGCCGCTCTCTTATCGCGATTGAGCCGCTCGCATTGCCGAACACCATCATGCGGCCACTTGGTTGATCAGCGTCGGGTCGTCATCGCCTACGCCGGTCTTGTTGACGCGCCGGGATACCGGCCACATGCGAAGGCGATCCTCAGCGGCCGGCTTGAGAAGCTCGATACCCGCGGTACCGCTCAGCCAGGGCTCGATATCCCCTGTCGAGGATCACCGGCATACGGTCGTTAACGGGTCGGGTCAGCGCATTCGCGTCCGCGACGATAATCGTACATAACGTCAAAGGCTCGCCGGTTTCCGGGTTCTTCCACCTGTCCCACAGTCCGCCGAAGCTCAGGACACCGCCGTCCGCCCCGCTGATGTAGTACGGCAGCTTGCCGTCCGGCTTGGTGATCCATTCATTCATAGTAGCCGCTCGCCGGGATGATGCACCGGTGCCGCCTGAAGGCATCGCGGAACATGGGCTTGTCGATGACGCTCTCGGCGCGCGCGTTGAAGGTTGCCGGCAACTGCTTCAGCGGTTTCTTCCACCAATATAGGACAAGGCCCCAGCGCATCGGGACAAGCTCGGTCGTGCTGGTACCGGCAGCCCTCACCACCTCGACAGTGTCGGTCGGAGCGATGCTGTAGTGGGGCTGCAGATTGCGAGCCGCGCCCGTAAGGCCGTACAGATCGTGAACTTCGCGCCATGTGTAGCGCGCCGTGAGGCGTCCGCACATATCTTGGCCGTCGTTGTCATTACTGCGACTGATGTAGGACCTGCCCCGTAGCGTTGTACTCGTGAAGCAACGCGAGAATTTTCCCCGTCATCCAGCGTATCGTCGTAGCTGCTCACAATGGATGGGAGGGTCAGGTCCGCACCTAATCGCTCCAGGGCGATGTGAAGTTCCCTGGCAATCTGCGCCGTAAGGTGGGACTGCGTCATCTTCGTGCGACCGCGATGAGCCTGCGTGGGTCCGGGACGTTGTACTCCTTCGCCGCTACCTCGATTGCAGCATTTGCGTCTGCGGCCTCATCGGCACGTCGCCGGAATTCGTCTTTCATGGTGCCCCCTCGGAAAAGCAGGAAGCTACAGGCAACGCGGTTAATTTTTGGTTGGAGGAACCCCGAAAAAATTTCCAAATGTACCGTAACCGCGGTGGGACGGCGGCGGACTGATGGTGCCGCCGGCTTTTTCCGCGTGATGGCCCCGCTGCAGTCGCCGCAGGTCGCCCTGTGCTCATCGGCGCCGTTTCCGGCTGGCTGGTGAGTCTGCTCTTTAGAGGCTATGGCTTTGGACTCGTCGCCAGCGCCGTTGCGGGCATTTTGCGCGCGGTCTGCCGTTATTCGGACACACCCTGTCGCTCACCAGAGACCTGCGGCTTCCCGCATGGGGCGGACGGAACTGCCAGTCTGGCCGCCGCACCGCCCGATGAACCTATGGACCCGGTGATGATCCCGCCGATCACGCCGGGCGTGACCAGCGTCTTTACACATCTCGCTTGGAGGAGGTCTACTCTTCCGTGTCGCTTTCGGCAATCCGTTCGAGCTCCTTCGGTGACAGGATAACAATTGCCCCTCGTTCGAGGCGGACCCATTTTTTTTCTTCCCAAATCCGTAATTGCCGGTTGGTGCTCTCTCGCGACATGCCGATTCTATTTCCAAGCTCCCTCTGAGTGACGACCCATTTTCGCTCACGTCCGTCATCCTTGGAGTGGCGCAGGAGCGCCTTGGCAAGCCGACCCGGCAGATGAAGACACGTCAGATTTTCGACCTGCTCGGTGGTCTGTCGCAGCCTTGCGCACAAGATCTCGATCAGCTTGAGCGCAATCTCCGGCTCCTCCCGCACCAACGGCAGGAAATCCCGTCGCTCGATGACGAACAGTTCGCAATCCGTGACCGCCACCGCGTCTGCTGTTCGCGGTCGGCCGTCGAGCAGGGCGATCTCCCCGAATATGTCGCCCTTGTCGATCCGGTTGAACTCCGTATCGTGACCATCAACCGATGGTACGGTGATTTTCACTTCTCCCTCGGAGATCGCAAACAGGCTCGACCCGGGATCACCCTTGGCGAAAATGCTGATCCCCCGCCGAACCGATTTTCCGACGGTGCAGGCTGCGAGGCGGTCGATATGCTTAGCGCTGAGCTTGCTGAACAGATAATGATTTTGCAGCACCGCACGTTTGTGGACCTCGCGGCTGGAGAGCACGTCTAATTGCCGCTCCGTCATAATCAGACCGAGATCAGCGGGCGAGGCACTTGGCCGCTTCGTGGCGGGCGGTTTCTGGTCACGCGGCCTAGTCGATGTTATGTTGACCATGCCTCTTCTCCTCGAATCTTGTCCGCGGCGGCTCTCTGGGCACACGAAACTCAGCCGCGACGAGATGCTACCCGCCGGCTATCCCGATAAGATGCCCGAGATCGACGTTTGTGCGGGCGTGGAATAGCTCACCATTTTCCCGTACCCCGCCGGCATGGCCGCTTTGGGTCTTGTGTCACGAGTAACGCCGGTCCAAACGGCGAAGCGCAGGCTGTTATACCGGTCAGCCAAGTGTTGTCGTAGTCGACGAAGGGGCTTGGCTGGTACCGCCCATTGGCTCCCTCGATCGCGCCCTGGGCACCGATCCCTTCGGCCCACGCGACTGAAACGGCAGATGTCATGCCGATGACCGCGGCGAGGGCGGCAGCGGTGAGGATGGGGCGGATGGTGAGGATGGGGCGGATGGTGAGGCGCGTATTCATGTTGTCGCTCCCCTGGATTGGCTTGTCGGTCATCGACTGACTTGACTGGGAAATCGTGCCAGCGCCGCCCACCGGGGTAAATCAGCCAAGGGTACTGATACTTTGTTCCTGGACGGACTGCGCACGTCAGGAAAAGCCTGTGCCGCAGCGCTTGGCGCGGTGGGGGTGCGACGGGTCGTTGGCGTCGAAGCGGCAGACGGAAGTCCTGGGGTGGGCTTACGGCGGAAACCGGGGCGCCCAATCCCCAGCGTCATAGCCTGCCATGCCTGCGCAGAAGAGCCGATTCGCTTCACTTGCACCGGGTCGCCATGGCGAGTGCTGAGTCGCCCTGGCCGGGTGCACGGAGCGTCGCCGACACTCTGTCATACCCACTCATACTTCATCTCCAAGACTCAAGAATCCGTCTTGTCGAAGCGATCTGACATGAAGAAAACCAGCGCCAAATGGGCATTTCTTGCACAAATCGCATTTGCAGGTACTGGTACCCGGCATCCGTCAGGCTGATTCATCGCTGCGGGCATTCGCGACATGGTGCGAGCAACAACACGGGACGCTCGCCATGTTCACGAAGACCCTCTCCGCTCTGGCAATCATCCTCAGCACAGTCTCCAGCGTTGCCGCGACCAAGCATGAGGGCACGGCCGGCAATCACGAGCCGGCGATCAAAGCGTCTCGGCAGAATCCGCGCGACAAGGCCGACTTCGTCATCGGCAACATGCTCTTCGTCGGCTTTCACGAAATGGGTCACGCGCTCGCCGATCAGTTCCATCTGCCGACGCTGGGCCGTGCCGAGGATGCAGCCGATTCGTTTGCCACGATTGCCCTTCTCGATGCCGGCTCAGAATTTTCCATCAACGTGCTCGTTCAGGCAGCACGGGGCCTGCTCCTGTCGGATCGCCGCGACCGCAAACAGGGCGAGGAACTCGACTTCTCCGACACGCACGGCCTCGACAAGCAGCGCGCCTACCAGATCATCTGTTTGATGGTTGGCTCCGACCAGGAGCAGTTCAAGGAACTGGCTGACTGGGTCCGCATGCCGCGGGATCGTCAGCGCAACTGCGCCAACGACTACGAGGATGCAAAATACGCTTGGCATTCGCTGCTCGAACCGCACCGGCACGCCGACGGCCAGCCGACCGCGACCGTGGAGATCGCCTACGAAGCCGGCCAGGGCAATCTGGAGCGCTACGCGAGGTCGTTCCAGTCCGTCGAGCTTCTGGAAGCTCTGTCGGATTACGCGTCGAGCCGCTACGCCCTGCCGCGTCCGGTCAAGATGGTCATGGCGAGCTGCGGCGACGCCAATGCGGCGTGGGTTTCGTCAGCCAACACCGAAACCCTGTGCTACGAACTGGCCGACGACTTCTTCGATCTTTACGACGGGTACACGACAAACGGCAAAGTGCAGGACCACGGCCTCGTATCAAAGAACGTTGCGCGGATCAGCCTTGCGCATAACGCGCCGGCCGGCACACTAGACAAGGTCGCGATGGAGATGGACAGCGCCGCCAGCGCCCTGTTCACCAAGAAGACCAAGACCAAGCTCGACTCCGACAAGGCAAAGCGGCATCTGACAAAGTGAGCGCCAGGCGAAGGCGCTCACACCTTTCGGTTCCGACATCGGTCCTACCGCCCCCCGCCCAGGATGTGGTCGGCTCCATCGAGTGACGCGCCAATGAAATCCCACTGCCGTAGCCGACTGCTTCGATCACCTTGCA
>DATGCX010000439.1:0-2655 GCA_035311445.1 Xanthobacteraceae bacterium
AGAAACCCGACGACCGGCATCGCCGGCTGCTGCGAGCGCGCGGTGAGCGGCCACGCTGCCGCGCCTCCAACGAGCATGATAAACTCGCGGCGTTTGATCACTCGATGACCTCGCATGAGTTGCCCTCAGAGGACGCCCCAATCTAGCACATGATTGGACGAAGGGGGCCTGTGCACCGCAGCGAAATCTTCCCGCTAATGTCGCCGTGCTCCAGCCCCGCCAACCAGCGAAGCTGGCGGGGGGGCGCCAACATCAAGGAGCACGCCATGTCGCACAAACTCAACGGTACAATCGCCGTGGTCGGCATCGATATCGGCAAGAACTCGTTCCACGTCGTCGGGCAGGACAAGCGTGGTGAGATCGTGCTGCGGCAGAAGTGGTCGCGCGGCCAGGTGGAAGCGCGGCTCGCCAACCTGCCGCCCTGCCTGATCGGGATGGAGGCCTGCGTCGGCGCGCATCATCTCAGTCGCAAGTTGCAGGCGCTTGGTCATGACGCTCGGCTAATGCCGGCGAAATACGTGCGTCCGTACAGCAAGGGACAAAAGAACGACTTCCGCGACGCCGAGGCGATCGCTGAGGCGGTGCAACGCCCGACCATGAAGTTCGTTGCCACCAAGACTAGCGAACAGCTCGACCTGCAAGCGCTGCACCGGGTGCGCGAGCGGTTGGTCGGCCAGCGCACCGCCATCATCAATCAGATCCGCGCCTTCCTGCTGGAGCGTGGAGTGGCGGTGCGGCAGGGACTGCGTTTCCTGCGCGCCGAGCTGCCAACGATCCTGGCCAAGCGCAGCGATGTGCTCTCGCCTGGCATGTTGCGGATTGTCGAGGACCTCTGCGGTGACTGGCGCCACCTGGACGAGCGTATTGAGGGCGTGTCGAACGAGATCACGGCGCTGGCCGATCAAGATGCGGCATGCCAGCGATTAATGACGGTGCCCGGCGTCGGACCGATCATCTCGAGTGCGATGGTGGCCGCGATCGGCAGCGGGGATGTGTTCGGCAAAGGCCGCGACTTCGGGGCCTGGCTTGGCCTGGTGCCGAAGCAAATCTCGACCGGCGATCGCACGATCCTCGGCAAGATATCAAAGCGTGGCAATCGCTATCTGCGCGCCCTGTTCGTTCAGGCGGCCTGGGTGGTGCTGGTCAAGATCGGGCCAAAGCATTGGTGGCGCTATGGGCTCGAGACCTGGATCGCGGCGGCCAGCAAGCGCCTGCATCACAACGTTCTGGCGATCGCGCTCGCCAATAAGCTCGCCCGTATCGCCTGGGCGGTTCTCCACAAAGGGCGTGCCTTCGAGTGCGTGAAGACCGATGCGATGGCGTCCCGACCTGCTTGATCCTCGCGCCGTGCTCGGCCCCGTCAAGGCGTGGCCTGGCAACGCTGGAGCAAGCGGCAACATAAGCGCGACGGCCAGCCTTGACGGCCCCTGCGCGCGGCGCGCTCTGCAAGCTGCAGGCCGGGACGAAGGAACGGCCGCCAGGCGCGAACTAAGGAACAGCGTGAAGCAAGGAGACTATCGATGACCTAGCAAACACCCTTACCCGCCGAGGTCTGCGAGAGGTTGAGACGAGATGGAGGATCGGTCTTCCCGGCGCATGCGAACACTGGTGACCCCGATAGCCCTTTCGAGGCTTGTCCGCTAATCAGATCGCAGGCGCGCTGATATCCATGATGGCTCGGAGCAACACACGCTCCAATCAGAAGCCGGATACATTGATGCAAGACCGCATCAGCCAGAGTCGACGAAACCTCTTGCCCCGCACGGCCGGACCATACATTCGGGTCACGCGAGGAAAGAACGCGTGCCTTTGATTGGGACCGATCAGCGGATCACATCAGGGCCCGCAGCCACAACGGCTGCATTCAGAGATGCTATGGGGCGAGCGGCGAGGCCAATGTCATCATCGTCGCTCCAGCGAATCAAAGGAGCGCCCCATGCGACAACTGAACGATTTGAGCAGATCCCTCGTAACTCTCGAACAAGATGCAACACTGATCGCCGTCATCGAGATGAGCCTGTCGAGCTGGCTCGTTGCCGGCATCGTGCCTGGCGTCGAGCGCCAGCCGTTGAAGAAGCTCGCGGTCGACGAGAGTGCATTGTTGAAGCTGCTGCATCGCTGGCGAGAGGAAGCGGAGAAGGCAGGACACGTCATCAAACGGATTGCTGTCGCTTTCGAGGCTGGCCGTGACGGCTTCTGGCTGGCGCGCTGGCTTGGGGCTCGCGACATCGAAGTCCATGTCATTCACGCATCCAGCGTCGCCGTATCGCGCGAACACCGGCGCGCTAAGACTGACCGGCTCGACACTGAGCTGCTCAAACGCGCCTTTCTCGGTTGGCTGCGCGGCGAACGTGATCACTGCAAGATGGTCGCAATCCCGACAATGGCGGATGAGGATGCCAAGCGACCCAACCGCGAGCGCGAAAGTCTCGTCGGAGAGCAAACCCGGATTGTCAACCGGATGAAAGCAGCGTTGAGCCGGCTCGGCATTCGTGGCTTCAATCCCAAACTGAAGAAGGCCGCCGAGCGCCTCGAAGATTTGCGCACGCCCGAGGACGAGCCAATACCGCCCAACACGTTGGCTGAGCTGCGTCGCGATATGGAGCGCCGTCGGCTGGTCAGTGATCAGATTCGGCAGATCGAGAATGCTCGCCT
>DATGCX010000440.1:0-25842 GCA_035311445.1 Xanthobacteraceae bacterium
CGATATTATGGTTGGCGAACTGCACGCCATCATCGGCCCGAACGGCGCTGGCAAGTCGACTCTGATCGGCCAGCTTGCCGGCGAAATCAGACCCGACACGGGGCGCATTCTCTTCAATGGACGCGACGTTACGCATCTGCCCACTCACCGGCGAAGCACGCTCGGTCTCGCGCGCTCGTTTCAGATCACCTCCCTGTTTCTCGATTTCACCGTGCTCGACAACGTCGCTCTCGCGGTCCAGGCCCACGCGGGTCATTCGTTTCACTTCTGGCGATCAGCCCGCAGAGAGGCGGAATTGCGCAAGCCGGCGCGGGCTGCGCTCGCCCGCGTCGGGCTTGAAAGCCGCGCCGATGTCATATGCGCAAATCTCAGCCATGGCGAGCATAGGCAACTTGAGATCGCCATAGCGTTGGCCACCACCCCGCACATGCTCATGCTCGATGAGCCCATGGCCGGAATGGGGCCGGAGGAATGCGCCCGCATGATTGCGCTCCTGGGCGAGCTTAAGGGGAAACAGACGATTCTGCTGATCGAACACGACATGGACGCGGTGTTCCGGTTGGCGGACCGTATCACGGTGCTGGTTGACGGCAGGATCGTTGCGTGCGGCACGCCCGATGAAATCAGGGCGGACGCTGGAGTGCGCCAAGCCTATCTCGGCAGTCACAAGGCGCGCCACAATGGCTGACCGGGCGCTCCTTGAAGTCGAGAATATCGAGACGCGCTATGGCCGCAGCCAGGTGCTGTTCAGGATTTCGCTCACCATCGCGGCCGGCGAAATGGTGAGCCTTATGGGCCGCAACGGGATGGGTAAGACCACGACGGTGCGCTCCATCATGGGGCTGACGCCCGCGATCGCGGGAGCGATCCGGTTCGACGGTATCGATATCAGCCGCTCGCCGCCCTATCGGGTCGCCCAGCATGGCATCGGGTTAGTGCCCGAAGGCCGCCAGGTATTCCCCAACCTCACGACGCGCGAAAATCTGCTTGCCACTGCCTCCAACCGCCGCGGCGCAACCTCGTGGACGCTCGGGAAAGTCGAGGCGATGTTCCCACCGCTCGCCGAGCGGGCCGCGACCATGGGACGGCAGCTATCCGGGGGCGAGCAGCAGATGCTGGCGATCGGCCGCGCCCTCATGACCAATCCACGGCTCCTCATCCTGGACGAGGCGACCGAGGGATTGGCGCCGTTGATCCGCGAGGAAATATGGCGGTGCCTTATGACGCTGAAGAGGGCGGGCCAATCGATCCTGGTAATCGACAAGAACGTCGAGACTCTGGTCGAGATCGCCGATCGCCATTACATCATTGAGCGCGGCCGGGTCACCTGGTCGGGAACATCGCGCGACCTCGCCGCCGCCCCAGATGTTCAGCACCGGTATCTCGGGATTTAGCGCCGATTTCGATCGACTGGATCATCTGTAGGGTGGGCAAAGGCGCGCGCGCTTCGGCGCGCCGTGCCCACCAGACTCGTGGTGCGCACGATTCGCTTTGCCCACCCTACGGCACCTCCATATGATTGGAGATGAGGCACAACATGAAATTGGCCGATGACGGCTTCATCGAAATCGGGGCGAGCCGCCTCGAATACAGAATGGTTGGACCGCGTCCGGACGAGACCGCGACCTTCGTCCTGCTGCATGACGGATTGGGCTCTGCCGGCCTATGGGGCGATTTCCCGACGGGGCTTACAGAAGCGACCGGCTTTGGTGTGTTTGCTTATTCCCGCGCTGGATACGCCCGCTCCAGTCCATCCCTGATGCCGCGGCGCGTGACCTTCATGCATGAGGAGGCGCGCGATGTGCTGCCGCGCGTGCTCGACGCCATTGGCTTTCAACGCGGTGTCCTGCTCGGCCACAGCGACGGGGCGTCGATCGCCGCGATTTATGCGGGCAGCATACAGGATCACCGGGTCCGCGGTTTGGTTCTGCTGGCCCCGCATTTCTTCACAGAGGAGTTCGGGATCGCCGAAATCACCCGCGTGCGCGAGGCCTATGAGACCACCGACCTGCGTGCAAAACTTGGCAAGTGGCATCAAAATCCCGACAATGCATTCTACAGCTGGAGCGGACCATGGCTCGATCCGGGGTTTCGCAACTGGGAAATCAGCGAAGAACTCGCCTATATTCGGGTTCCTATCCTTATCATTCAGGGCATGGACGACCAGTATGGCACGCTTCGACAGATCGAAATGGCCAAGGAGGAATGCTACTGCCCGGTGGAAGCCGTGATCCTTGACGGAATCCGGCACGTTCCTCATCGCGAGGCGCCGCACGCCACCATGGCGGCGATTGTCGATTTTACCCGACGGTTGCAGATGTAGGTCTGAGTAGCGAATGGCCGAGAGCGGACAACAACTCGCAAACGGACTGACGCGGATCGATTTCATCACCGATCCGTCGCGCTATCGCCATTGGAAGCTGAACGTCGACGGCAAAGTCGCGACTCTCGTGATGGACGTCGACGAGAAGGGCGGATTGTTTGCGGGTTACGATCTCAAGCTCAACTCATATGATCTTGGCGTCGACATCGAACTGGCCGACGCTTTCGAGCGCCTTCGGTTCGAGCACCCCGAGGTTCGCGTGGTGCTGCTGCGGTCCGGCAAGCCCCGCGTCTTCTGCGCTGGCGCCAATATCAGGATGCTGGCGTGCGCGAGCCATGCCCATAAGGTCAATTTCTGCAAGTTCACCAACGAAACCCGCAACGCCATCGAAGACGCCAGCGCTGCCTCCGGCCTGCACACCATCTGTGTGATCAACGGGACCGCCGCCGGCGGCGGCTATGAGCTTGCGCTTGCGACCGACCATATCATCCTGGTCGACGACGGATCATCGTCGGTTTCGCTGCCCGAGCTGCCGCTGCTCGCCGTGTTGCCGGGGACCGGCGGGCTCACCCGCATCACCGACAAGCGCAAGGTACGCCGCGACCGCGCGGATTTTTTCTGCACCACCGAGGAGGGCATAAAGGGCAAGCGCGCGGTCGAATGGCGTCTTGTCGATGAAGCAACGCCAAACTCGCAGCTTGAGCCGGTCATTGCGGCGCGCGCGCAGGAATTCGCCGATGCAGCCGCGCCAACCGAAACAGCCGGCACGTCCGGCATCGCGCTGACGCCAATGAAGCGCAGCATCATGGCGGATTGCCGCGAGTACGGATACGTGTCGGTTGCGTTTGATCGCGCCGCGCGCATTGCCACCGTCACGCTGCGCGGTCCCGATCGGCCGTGTCCTGCCTCTGCCGAGGAAATGATAGGTCAAGGCGCATCGTTCTGGCCGCTTCAACTCGCGCGTGAACTAGACGACGCCATACTCGACATTCGGCTGAACGAACTTGACGTGACCGCGGTCGTATTCAAATCCGAGGGCGATCTACGCACCGTCCTTGACTACGACATCTTTCTCGACCGGCAAAACCGGCACTGGCTGGGACGGGAAATTCGCCTCAAATGGAAACGCGTGCTCAAACGCATCGATCTCACCTCGCGCTCGCTGGTCGCGGTCATTGAGCCTGGCTCGTGCTTTGGCGGCTCGCTGGCCGAGATTATATTCGCGGCGGACCGTTCCTACATGCTGATCGGCGAGCCCGAAGGGGATAACCGGCCGCCGGCTGCGATTGCGCTTACAGATGTCAATCTGTCGGGCGCGCTTGCCATGAGTAACGGCCTCACGCGGCTGAGCACGCGTTTTCTTGGCGAGCCCGAGGCACGCGACAAGGCCGGCCGGGCAGTCGGCGAGATGCTCGACGCCGAGACAGCTGAAGCGCTTGGCCTCGTCACCTTCGCACTCGAGGATATCGATTGGGAGGATGAAATCCGCCTCTTTCTCGAGGAGCGCGCCAGCTTCTCGCCGGACGGCCTGACGGGGCTTGAGGCCAATCTGCGCTTCGGCGGCCCAGAGACCATGGAAACCAAAATCTTTGCCCGCCTTACGGCGTGGCAGAACTGGATATTCCAGCGGCCGAATGCGACCGGCGAAGCCGGCGCGCTGTCCCGCTACGGCACAGGCCGCAAACCGGAATTCGACACCAAGCGGGTATGAGTGAAAATTAAGAAGAAGAGGAGCATTCCATGGACGTCGTCGATTACTCGAGCAAGATTCCGAACAATGTCGGCCTCGCGGAGGATCGTCGCATTTTACGGGCGCTCGAAGGCTGGCATCCCGGTTATCTCAACTGGTGGCAGGACATGGGGCCGGATGGCTTTCAGGAGGCGCTGGTCTATCTGCGCACCGCGGTCTCGGTGGACCCGAAGGGTTGGGCCAAATTCGATTATGTGAGGATGCCCGAATATCGCTGGGGGATTTTGCTGGCGTCCCGGGAGGACAACCGCACCATTCCGTTTGGAGGCCACTGCGGAGAGCCGGCGTGGCAGGACGTGCCCGGTGAGTATCGCGCGATGCTGCGCCGTCTCATCGTCATCCAGGGCGATACGGAGCCTGCTTCCGTCGAACAACAGCGCCATTTGGGCAAGACGGCGCCCTCGCTCTACGACCTGCGCAACCTGTTCCAGGTCAATGTGGAGGAAGGCCGCCATTTATGGGCCATGGTCTATCTCCTGCACAAATTTTTTGGTCGCGATGGCCGCGAAGAAGCGGAGGAGTTGCTGCGCCGACGCGCCGGCAGCACCGACGCGCCCCGCATGCTCGGCGCTTTCAACGAACAAACGCCCGACTGGCTGTCGTTCTTCATGTTTACCACCTTCACGGATCGCGACGGTAAAATGCAACTCGAAAGCCTGGCGCAATCGGGCTTCGATCCGCTGTCGCGCACCTGTCGGTTCATGCTCACCGAGGAAGCCCACCACATGTTCGTGGGCGAAACCGGGATCGGCCGCATCATCCAACAGACGTGCGAGGCGATGATGGCGGCCGGTATCGATGATCCGACGGACATCGGCAAAGTGCGCGCCTTCGGGGTGATCGACCTGCCCACCATTCAAAAGAAGCTCAATCTGCACTACACGCTTTCGCTCGACCTGTTCGGCTCGGAAGTCTCTACCAACGCGGCGAATTCATTCAACGCCAGCCTCAAGGGGCGTTTCCACGAGACCAGGATCGATGACGATCATCGGCTTGAAAGCGCGACTTATCCAGTGCTCAAGCTCGTCGACAGTCAAATAAAGTCCGTGAACGAACCGGCCCTGACCGCGCTGAACATGCGCCTGCGCGACGACTATGCGCAAGATTGCGCCAAGAGCGTCGGGCGCTGGAACAAGATCATCGAAAAAACCGGTGTCGCCTTCCGCCTCCGGCTCCCCCACGTCGCGTTCCACCGCCAGATCGGCGAGTTTCGCAATGCCTATGCGACGCCGGACGGCGAGCTCATCGACCCGGCTACGTGGGCGCAACGTAAAGACCAATGGCTGCCGTCGACGGATGACGGCGATTTCATCTCCGAATTGATGAAGCCGGTCCGTGAGCCGGGACAGTTCGCCGGCTGGATCGCGCCTCCCAAAGTCGGCATCGACAACAAGCCGGGTGACTTCGAATACGTGCGGGTTGCGGCGTGAACTTCGCCCTCCCCGTCTTCGGGGAGGGCGGGGTGGGGCCTGATCCGCGGCAAAGCCTTGCGTCTGTCACCCCACCCGCCCTCGCTTCGCTCGGCCACCCTCCCCGAAGACGTGGAGGGAAATAGCGCAGCAATCCATAGCCTGGATTGAGCGAAGCGAAATCCGGGTCGGACTGCCCCGGATTTCGCTTCGCTCAATCCAGGCTACATCTACACTTTTTTCCGCACGCCGAGCCCGATCATGAAACGTTCGCGGATCTGAACGGGGTCACGATCGGTGGTGCCGACGCCAGGCTTGTCATCAATGCGGGCCGCGATGAAGGTCGGGCCTCCCTCGGCTAGCGCGACATCGATCAGTTTCTCGAAATCCTCCTCGTCGCCGGCCCAGGCGCATTTGCTCAAGCCTGCTGCGCGGGCGAGCGCCACATAATCTGCGGTCCCGGCCGCAGGAGTGCGCTGGCCTCCGGTGATCTGGTAGAGGCCGTTGTCCATGATGACGATCGTCAAGTTGGCGGGTTTCTGCGCCGCGATGGTAGTGAGGCAGCCCAGTTGCATCAGCAGCGAGCCATCACCTTCGAGCGCGATGACGTGACGCTTTGGCTGCGCCAGCGCAACGCCGAACGCGATCGGGATCGCCAGCCCCATGCTTCCAAGCATGTAGAAATTCTGCGGACGGTGTCCGGCCGACCACAGGTCGAAATTGGTATTGCCGATGCCGCCGATCACGGCTTCCTCGTTCCTGAGCTTCGCCACCAGACGCTTCGTCAATTCGAAACGGTTGACCACCTTGGCATTGTCGTAGCTGGCGACGGCGCTGCGCATCGGGGAAATCTCCGCCGAGACGTCAGGCTTCGAACACTTTGCCGCCGGTGAGGAGCGGCGAGAGGATGAAGGCGACGGCGGCCTGGGTTGCTAGTGCCTGCTTGATCGAGCGGTCGACGATGAATTCCAGTTCGTCATCACGCGCGATGGTATGAGTCTGTACCGCGAGCGATTCGAGCACGGGTCGCATGGTGCGGCACACCAGCGCCTGGCCAAGGTTGAATTCGCCCAGCGTGCCGCGCTCGGACACGAACATGATGGCCGGTACCTGGTAGGGCACGACCAGCGAGGCCAGGACGTTGGGAATGGTTCCAAACCCGGAGGTCTGCATCAGCACCGCCCCGCGCCGGCCGCCCATCCAGGCGCCGGCCACGATACCGAGCGCCTCTTCCTCACGCGCGGCCGGGAAAGTCAGAAAATCTTGGTCGGCGTGGAGGTTCTTGATGAGGGGGGTGAACACCTTGTCCGGCACATAGGTGACGAGTTTCACGTCGTTGCGCTTGAGCGTCTGCTGCACGACCTCGTACCACGGCTGCACTGCGACAGGACGGGCAGTATCGATTACGATCGATCCGACGCGCATGCAGGCGCTCCTCAGAGGATCAGGTCCGAGCTTTTCTCAGGCCGAGTTCCTAACATGAAACCCGCGGGGTGGGCAAAGCCAACGGGTCCGGCCTTCGGCCGGCCCGATGGCGGGCTCCTGCGCAGCATGCATGGCGCAAATACGCCCAACGCGACAGGCGTGGCGAGAGGTCGAGGTAGGTATACTTCACTTTGCCCAGCCTACAGCTAATTGATATGAGGAAGCCCGTGAACGGCGGGAGTGCGGCCCAACATGATGAAGCAGCCGAACTGGGTGTGGCCCGACGGCAAGCGAACGGCGGTGGTGTTCAACGTCTGCCTGGAGGCCTGGTCGGATGGCAAAGCGCCTGGCATCAGTCCGATGGGAAATCCGCTGCCGCCAAGCGTGCTCGACACCATGGCGATTTCGTGGGCCGCGTATGGGGTCAACCGCGGCATTTATCGGCTGCTCGACGGCTTCCGACAGCGCCGGATCGCGGCGAGCGTCATGGTCAATGCCGTGATCGCCGAGCGGTCGCCGGAAACCGTCAAGGCCATCGCGGACGCGGGCCATGAGGTGCTGTCCCATTCCTATGCCATGGATGTTATTCCGGCGCTGTTGTCGGACGAGGAGGAACGGCGGAACATCGCGCGTTGCACAGCTCTGCTCGAGAAAGCATCCGGACGCAAGATCGAAGGCTGGCTGAGCCCACGCGGCACGTCACGCGCCGAGACGCCACGCCTCCTCCTCGAAGGCGGTTATGTCTGGTATGGCGATGTATTCGACGACGATCTGCCTTATGTGCAGACCTTCGGCAATAAGCAGATCGTGGCCATTCCGCTTGGCACCGACGTCAACGACATGCAGTTTATGAAATACGGCAATTCACCGAAGACAATGCTGGAATCCTTCAACGAGAACGTTGCGATCGCGAGCGAAAAGGGCGAGCTCTCGATCATCGACGTCACCTGTCATGCTCATATCTTCGGTCATCCGCGCGGTGCCTATTATTATGAAAAGATCGTCGAGGCTGCAGCTCGCAATCCCGACGTCTGGATCGGCACGCGCGCCCAGATCGCCCATCACGTGCTGGCACAAAAGGCTGCATAATGCCGATCGATTTTGACCCCGAAGACGGCGACCGGCACCACGAGATTCGCGCTGGCGTGCGCAAGCTGTGTGCGCAGTTCCCGGGCGAGTACTGGCGGCGTCTAGATCGCGAGGCGGCCTACCCGGCGGAGTTCGTCAAGGCGGTTACGGCCGCCGGTTATTTATCGGCCCTCATCCCGGAGGAATATGGCGGTTCAGGCCTGCCGCTGTCAGCCGCGGCTGCGATCGTGGAGGAAATCCAGCGTGCCGGCTGCAATGGCGCCGCCTGCCATGCGCAGATGTACATCATGGGCGCGCTGCTGCGGCATGGCAGCGATGAGCAGAAGCGCCAATATCTGCCGGGAATTGCCTCGGGCGCGCTGCGCCTCCAGGCTTTCGGCGTCACCGAGCCGTCGAGCGGGACAGATACGTCCTCGATCAAGACCTTCGCACGGCGGGAAAACGATCATTACGTTGTCAACGGGCAGAAGATTTGGACCTCGCGTTCGGAATATTCCGACCTGATGCTGCTGCTCGCCCGCACCATGCCGAAGCATCAGGTCGCCAAGCGGACCGACGGCCTGTCGGTTTTCATTCTCGACATGCGCGCCGCCAAGCAGTCTGGGCTGACCATCAGGCCGATCCGGACCATGATGAACCACTCTACTGCCGAGGTCTACTTCGACAATGTACAGATTCCGGCCGAGAATCTGGTCGGGGAGGAGGGCAAGGGCTTCCGTTATATTCTGTCCGGCATGAACGCGGAGCGCATCCTCATTGCAGCGGAATGTATCGGCGACGCCAAGTGGTTCATCGAGAAGGCCACCGACTACGCCAAGGAGCGGGTGGTGTTCGATCGTCCGATCGGCAAAAACCAGGGCATCCAGTTCCCGCTTGCCAGAGCCTATGCGCAGATGTGTGCTGCCGAATTGATGGTGCACAAGGCCGCCGAACTGTTCGAGGCCGGCATGAATTGCGGCGCCGAAGCCAACATGGCCAAGCTTCTGGCGGCCGACGCCTCGTGGGCGGCTGCTGAAGCCTGCATTCAAACCCATGGCGGTTTTGGGTTCGCCGAGGAATACGACATCGAGCGCAAGTTCCGCGAAACGCGCCTTTATCAGGTGGCACCGATCTCGACCAATCTGATCCTCAGCTTTCTGGCCGAGCATGTGCTTGGATTGCCAAGATCGTACTGACCCACCTTCCCGCCGCGTCTTCGGGGAGGGCGGCCCGCCGGCGCCATGCGCCGGCGGGTCGGATGGGGTTTCACGAGCGATGCCGAACCCGGCCTCGCTTCGCTCGGTCACCCTCCCCGAGGACTGACCGAAGACTGAGAGGGAAGGGTGGGAGGCCGCGAGTCCGAGCTTGTGGAAAAGCCCCCTCACCCCTCTCCCGGCAAGCGGAGAGAGGGGGAAGAGGCGGCTTGTCAAATGCGATGGCCCTGCCCGACAGGGCGGAAGAGAGGCTGACCTTCGGTTACAAGCCGAATACGTACAGCACCGTGGCACTGCCCTGGTCGTTGAGCTCCGGCGTGGCCAGAAGCTTGGTCCGGGACGTGGCGCTCGGTCCGGAGGCGATCGCGATATATTGCTTGCCGTTCACCTCGAATGTCATCGGCGGCGCTCCGAATCCGGCCCCCATATTGATCTTCCACAGCGGCTCGAGGGTCGTGTCGTCGAAGGCCGCGATCGTTCCGTCCAGCAGCGCGGCGAACACGAGCCCGCCGGCAGTTGCAAGCGTGCCTGAATAGTTCGGGTACGGCAGGTGTGCATTCTTTTTGATCTCGAGGGTAACGGGATCGACCGCCGTCAGGTTGCTTTCATAGCGGCCGTCGACCTTGTAGCCGCCGCCGCTGCGCACGAACCATCCCTCTTCCCGCTTTGCCCCAATGGTCTTGTCGTTGGTCACGAGTTCGCATGCAGTTACTGCTGGAATGTAGAGAAGCTGGGTTTTCGGGCTGTAGGAAGACGGGAAATAGTTGTTGCCGCCGATACGGGTGGGGCACACCTTCTTGATCGGCGTATCGGAGGTCGGATTGGCTATGCCCGAATAGCTCTGCACGTCCTTGGTGGGATCGTAATCGAGTGGCTTTCCGGTTTTCTGGTCGATGCCCTTCGTCCAGTTGACCTCGATGTAGGGCTTGGCGCCGACCATCACGCCATTGTTGCGTTCCATGGTGTAGACGAAGCCGTTGCGGGCCGAATGGGTGACGAGCTTGCGTGGCTGCCCGTTGACAGTGCGATCGATCAGGATGTGAGTGCCGACCTCGTCGAAATCCCACATGTCACCCGGGGTATATTGGAAGTACCAGTTCATCTTGCCGGTGTCGGGGTCCCACGACACGACGCTGTTGGTGAACAAGTTATCGCCCGGACGCAATCGCGCATCCATCATGGGCACCGGGTTGCCTACGCCCCATAGTGTCTGGTTGGTGTCAGGATCATAGGTACCGGTGACCCACACGGCGCCACCGCCGGTCTGCCATGCATTGTTCTTGTCTTTCCAGGTCTCGCTGCCGGGCTCGCCCGGCGCCGGAATGGTGTATTTGCGCCACAGGAGCTTGCCGGTTGCCGCGTCGAGCGCTGCCATCCAGTCGCGGGCGCCACCGTCGCCCCCCGAGGCGCCGATGATGATCTTGTCCTTGATGGGAAGCGGTGCGCCCGTAACCGTAATTCGCTCGGCATCGGATACGTTCGTTTCCCATACGACCTTTCCGGAATTCTTGTCGGTAGCGATGATGCGGGCCGGCGCGCTGGCGGGCGAGATGACGAAATTCCCCCAGAAAGCGGCGCCACGATTGGCGACCTGCCGTTCCTGCTTCGGGTCCATGCGCCAGACGATGCGTCCGACGTCGCCCGCCGTGGCGTCGATCTTGTACAGCACACCGAGTGAGTCCGTGATGTACAGGAAGCCGTCCTCGGCAAGCGGCGTTGCCTCGACGAATTCCTTGCCCTGCGTCCCGGCGAGCGGCACCGCATAAGCGAGCCTGAGGCCCTTGACGTTGTCCTTGTTGATGCGGGCGAGCGGCGAGAAACGCTGGCCGTCATATGTACGGTGATTCATCAGCCAGTTCTGCGGCTCCTTATCTGGATTGAGGAGCCGTTCGGGGGTAACGTCGGCGGCAAATGCCGGCGATGCCAACATGGTGGCGCCAAGCAAAGCATAGCGGATCAATCGATTGCGTTGTGTCATCGTGTCCTCCCGGTCTTTCGATTTGCACTCCCGCAATCTTGGCCGTGCAGGATGGTGCGTTCGTAGGGTGGGTTAAGCGTCAGCGAAACCCACCGCGGCCGTTGGTGGGTTTCGCTGACGCTCAATCCACCCTACACGTCGCTACTCACAGCCCGAACACATACAGCATGGTCACATTGCGCAGGTCCTTCAACTCCGGCGTGTTGATGAGCCGGGCGCGCGACGAAACGCTCGCTCCCGACGCGATCGCCACATATTGCTTGCCGTTGACCTCGAAGCTCATGGGCGGCGTCGTAATGCCTGAGCCCACGTTGAACTTCCATAATTCATCGAGCGTGGTGTCGTCGAAGGCCGCAACCGTGCCGTCCAGCAGCGCGACAAAGACGAGTCCGCCACCGGTCGTGAGTGCGCCTGCGTAGTTCGGATAGCGCAGATGCACGTTTTTCCTGATCTCGCCGGTTACCGGGTCCATGGCGGTGAGGTTGCTTTCGTACCGGTCGGCCGTCTTGTAGGCGCCGCCGTTCCAGCCTTTCTCCTTGCTGTGCTTGGCGGTGTCGATCGATATGTCCTCGCAATTAAACAGGGCCGGGATGTATACGAGCTTGGTCCTCGGGCTGTAGGTCGAAGGCCAGTAGTTATTGCCGCCGGCATGGCCCGGGCAAGCTTTTTTCATCGGCTCGGACGGGTTCTGGTTAGCGATGCCCGAATAGGTCTGAATATCCTTGCCGGGATCGTAATCGAGCGGCTTGCCGGTCTTCTGGTCGATGCCCTTCGTCCAGTTGATGTTGTCGAGATAGGGCTTGGCGCTGACCATCTGGCCGTTGCTTCGCTCCATGGTGTAGAGGAAACCATTGCGGGCCGAATGGGTGATCAGCTTGCGCGCCTGGCCCGACACGTCCTTGTCGATCAGGATATGGGTACCGACTTCGTCGAAGTCCCACATGTCGCCGGGCGTGTACTGGAAGTACCAGTTCATCTTGCCAGTATCGGGGTCGTAGGAAATCGCGCTGTTGGTATAGAGATTGTCGCCCGGCCGGTAGGTCGGATCGAACATCGGCACAGGGTTGCCGGTGCCCCAGATGGTCTGGTGCGTATCCGGATCGTAGGTACCGGTGACCCAGACGGCGCCCCCGCCGGTGCGCCAGGCGTTGTTCTTGTCCTTCCAGGTCTCGCTGCCGGGCTCGCCGGGCGCAGGAATCGTATAGGTGCGCCACAGCAGTTTTCCGGTCGCAGCGTCGAGCCCTGCCATCCAGTCGCGCACGCCGCCGTCGCCGCCGGCTGCGCCGACGATGATCTTGTCCTTTATGGGAAGCGGCGCAGACGTCATGTGGACCTCAGGCGTATCCGAGAACGTCGTTTCCCACGCGACCTTCCCGGTGTCCTTGTTGGTCGCAATGATACGCGGCGGCCAGTTGGCGGCGGTGACGACAAAATTGCCCCACAGGGCCGCGCCGCGGTTGCGATCCTGCTTTTCCTGTCCGGGATCCATCCGCCACGCGATACGGCCGATGTCGCCCGATCGGCCGTCGATCTTGTAAAGCACCCCGGCCGAGTCGGTGATGTAGACAAAGCCGTCTTCGGCAAGCGGGGTCGCCATCACGTATTCGTTGGCCGCCACGCCGCCGAGCGCGACCGTGTAAGCGATGCGGAGACCCTTGACGGTGTCGCGGTTGATGCGCGCGAGCGGTGAGAAGCGCTGGCCGTCATAGGTGCGATGGTTCATCAGCCAGTTCTGCGGCTCCTTGTCGGCATTGACGAGCCGATCGGGCGTCACGTCGACGGCGAACGATGGCGACGCCAGCACGGTAGCCACGAGCAGCGCATTGCGGATTGAATGAGTACGTCCTGTCATGAGCGATCCTCCCAATTTATGAATTCGCCGGTCTGTAGCCCGCATGGAGCGTCGGCTTCTGTTGGCGCGTAATGCGGGGCAGACCTCACCCACGGAAAGGCTTTTCCCGGATTGCGCTTCGCTCCATCCGGGCTACCGCCGCTCACAGTCCGAACACGTACAGCAGCAGCGCATTGCGTTGCTCTTTAAGCTCTGGCGTGTTGACCAGCCGCCCTTTCGCGACCGGGCTCGGGCCCGACACGACGGCGACGTACTGCTTGCCATTGACTTCGAACGTCATTGGTGGCGCTGAAAAGCCGGAGCCGACGTTGATCTTCCATAATTCGTCGAGCGACGTATCGTCGTAGGCCGCGACCGTGCCGTCCAACAGAGCGAGAAACACGAGGCCGCCGCCAGTCGCCAGCGTGCCGGAATAGTTCGGGTAGCGCAGGTGCACGCTCTTTTTGACTTCGCCGGTCAGCGGATCGGCAGCCGTGAGATTGCTCTCCCAGCGCTCATCGGTCTGGCTGAGCCCGCCGTTCCAGCCGCGTTGTGCGTTGTGCTTCTCACGATCGATCGTGACGGTGACGCAGTTCGACAGCGCCGGGATGTACAGAAGCTTCGTCTTCGGGCTGTAGGATGACGGCCAGTAATTGTTGCCGCCGGCCTGAGACGGACACACCCTCTTGAGGGGTTCCCCCGGAACGAGATTGCCGACTCCCGCATAGGTCTGGATGTCCTTGCTGGGATCGTAATCAAGCGGCTTGCCGGTTTTCTGATCGATGCCCTTGGTCCAGTTGACCTCCATGTAGGGCTTGGCCAGCACGGCCTGGCCGTTGTGACGGTCCATCGTATAGAGGAAGCCGTTCCGCGCCGAATGGGTGATGAGCTTGCGCGGTTCTCCGGCGACATTGCCATCGATCAGAATATGGGTGCCGACCTCGTCGTAATCCCACATGTCACCGGGCGTGAACTGGAAATACCAGTTCATGTTGCCGGTGTCGGGATCATACGAGATCGCGCTGTTGGTATAGAGATTGTCGCCGGGTCGATAGTAGGGATCGAACATCGGGACCGGATTGCCGGTACCCCAGATAGTCTGGTTGGTGGCCGGGTCATAGGTGCCGGTCACCCAGACGGCGCCGCCGCCGGTCTGCCACGCATTGGTATTGCCCTTCCAGGTCTCGCTGCCGGGCTCGCCGGGCGCCGGGATAGTAAACTTGCGCCATACGAGCTTGCCAGTCGCCGCGTCCAGCGCGCCGATCCAGTCGCGCACGCCCTGGTCACCGTTGGCGCCGCCGATAATGAGTTTGTCCTTAATCGGAAGCGCTGCCGAGGTGAACGTCACGTCCGGCGTATCCGGGAAGGAGGTCTCCCACACCACCTTGCCTGTCTCCTTGTTGGTGGCGATGATCCGTGGCGGCGCAATGCCGGCGCCCGTGATGACCAGATTGCCCCACAGCGCGGCGCCGCGGTTGCGAAGCTGCCGCTCTTGCTTCGGATCCATGCGCCATATGATGCGGCCGGCATCACCTGAAGTGCCATCGATCTTGTAGAGCACACCCCAGGAATCCGTCACGTAGAGGAAGCCGTCTTCCGCGAGCGGCGTCGCATTGGTGAACTCGTTACCGGCGCTGCCGCCGAGCGGAACCGAATAGGCGAGCTTGAGATTTCTGGCATTGTCGCGGTTGATACGGGTGAGCGGCGAGTAGCGCTGGCCGTCATAGGTGCGGTGATTCATCAGCCAGTTCTGCGGCTCCCTGTCGGGATTGAGGAGCCGTTCGGGCGTCACGTCGGCCGCAAAGGCCGGCGACGCCAAAATGCTGGCCGCGAGCAGCGCGTTGCGGATCGATCGGTTGCGTCCTGTCATCCTGTCCTCCCGGTCTTTTTCGGTTTGCGTTGCACAAGCTTAGGGCACGTTTAGATGAATTGCCAGTTTCCTTGTTGGTGGCGATCACGCGAGGCGCAACACCGGCGCCGATGATCTGATTCATCAAAGGGTGCAGGGAACTCACCCCACCTCAATGCCGACGACCTCGTCAATCGCACCGGATCGTCATGCCGCCGTCGACCACGATTTCGGTCCCGGTGATGAAGCGCGCTTCGTCGGACGCAAGAAACAGCACCGCGTGAGCGGTATCGCGGCCGTCACCCATGAATCCGAGTGGGATGCGGGCAATGCGCTGCTTGAGCAAGGCCTCGACATCGCCGCCGGCGCGTTGCTTGGCGAGCCGCGCCTCGACCATCGGGGTGTGCAGCTGACCGGGAATGACCGTGTTCACCCGAACGCCGTGTTTGGCGTACTGCACCGCGACCACGCGGGAGAATTGAATGACGCCCGCCTTGCTGGTGGCGTACCCCACCTGCGGCGAGCCGCTGAAGCGAATTCCCGAAGCCGAAGATATGTTGACGATGCTGGCGCCTCCTTGCCGGACCATGACAGGCAGGGCATGCTTGCAGGCAAGAAAGACGGTGCTGAGATTGTAGTCGAGCTGGCGATGCCAGGCATCTTCCGACAGTTCCACCGGACCGCCCGGGGCCGAGCCACCTACATTGTTGACCAGGATGTCGATCCGGCCATGGGCCGCCAGGCACGCCTCGATCATGGCGGCGACCGCGTTGCCGTCCGTCGCGTCACAAAGGTGAGTCGTGATCCCGCCGCCCACCTCGCGCGCCCGGTCGACCGTCTCGTGCATCGAATCCGCATTGCGGTCGACCGCAAAAACCTTGGCGCCCTCGCGTGCGAACGTCACGGCCGTCGCACGTCCATTGCCCCAGCCGGGTCCGACGCAACCCGCACCCACGACGATCGCCACCTTGCCGTCCAGTCTGCCTGCCATCCGTTGATGTCCCGAGGTTATGGGGTTGCGGTTCGGACATGCGTCCGACGCGCGTCCGCTGACATCCGTCCAACGTCATTGCCGGGCTTGACCCGGCAATCCATCTTCATGCGAAGAAGATGGACCCGCGGGTGACGCCGAAAATGTGGATCAAGTTCATTGAGACACGCCCTAATGCTCAATAAGGTCATTGCCCGGTCAAGCCACGCAATGACATCGCCAGGGCAACCGCCTTCCCGATGTCCGTGTGGCTCGCTATGATCCGCGTCGCTTGAGAGCTCAGCATACGACTGGCTTGGGCCGGCACCGACAAGCCAAGCGAGCAGCCGAACTTTGGGGTGTCCGGCATGCCAGTTCGGATGCACCCTGCAATATCAAATCCGCACGGGAGGACTACCATGAAGCATGCAATCAGGCTGACGTTGATGATCGGGGTCGCCGCCGGCGCCCTGATGATGGTGTGGGGAAATTGGGGTCACGCCCAAGGCACCGATCCGAATGCGGCACCGAACCCATACAAGCTGCAGGAGAACTGGGCACAGCTCACCGACGGCCGCAAGTTCGGTCAGGCCATCAAGGTCCAGGTTGATCACAGCGACGGCAAGAGCATCTGGGTATTTGACCGTTGCGCGTCGAACGACTGCTCAAATTCCATGATACCGCCGATCCAGAAATTTGATCCCGGCGGCAAGTTCGTCAGGGCATTCGCCGGCGGCATGTTCAATTTCCCACACGGCTTCTATGTCGATGGTGAGGGAAACGTCTGGGCGAGCGATGAGCGGGGGAAGAACGGCAAGGGCGCCGTGCTGGTCAAATTCAGCCCGCAGGGACAAGTCCTGATGACCCTGGGCAAACCTGGCATGCCCGGCAATGGCTCTGCCTTTTTGGATGGGCCGAGCGGCGTCGTCGTTGCGCCCAATGGCGATATCTACGTGGCCGACGGTCATGGCGGAACCACCAATGACCGCATCGTGAAATTCGCCAAGGACGGCAAGTTCATCACCGCGTGGGGCAAGCATGGCAAGGCGGCGGGCGAATTCGACACGCCCCACGGCATCGCTCTTGACTCAGCCGGACGGGTCTACGTTGCCGACCGCGCCAATAACCGCATCCAGATCTTCGAGCCCGACGGCAAGTTCGTCGCCGAATGGAAGCAGTTCGGCCGGCCGAGCGACATTGCGATTGACAAGAACGACATGATCTACGTAGCCGATTCGCAATCGAATCCGACCAACAATCCGGGCTTCAAGCAGGGGATCCGGATCGGCAGTGTCAAGGATGGCAAGGTCACGGCTTTTATTCCGGAACCCTCGACTGAAGCCGGAACACCCGAAGGCGTTGGGGTAGACGATGCCGGCAATGTCTATGGCGGTTATACGGCCAAGATGACCGTGCGGCGGTTCGTGAAAGGCTAAGACATTACCTTCCGGGACGAACCTGCTCCCTCCCCCGCTTGCGGTCGCATGCGGGGGAGGGGAAGAGTCTGGAATCCAGGACGTCGCGCGGAGTTGACGATGATGGCAAAACGGATCGGCACATTGCGGCTAAAAGCTTTACCTCTTGCTGCCGCCGTAACGATGGCGAGCATGATCGCCGCGCCGGCGCTGGCCGCCAAGCGGGACAATTCGCTCCGCGTAGCCAGCTATCAGCAGGCCGACATCATCGATCCCTACTTCAACACATCGCTCGTCACCACCATCCTGGCGCACCAAATCTGGGACACGCTGGTCTATCGCGATCCCAAGACCGGCGAATTCAAGGGGGCACTCGCTGCCTCGTGGACGCGGCTCGACGACCGCACGATCGAATTCAAGCTGCGGCAGGGCGTCAAATTCCACGACGGCACTGCCTTCGAGGCCGACGACGTCGTCGCGATGCTTAACTTCGTCGCCAAACCGGAAAACAAGGTAATCCGGCGCGCGGAAACCGGCTGGATCGATCATGCGGAAAAGGTCGATTCCGATACAGTACGACTGATTACCAAACAGCCGTTCCCGCCCGTTTTCGAACTCCTCGCCACCAACATCTTCATTTATCCGCACGCGTATTATGCCAAGGCCGGGCCGGTCGGCATGAGCGAAAATCCGGTTGGCACCGGTCCATTCCGTGTCACCGAGCATGCGCGCGGCAAATTCATCCGGATGGAGCGCAACCCCGATTACTTCAAGGACAGTCCAAAGTCGCAGCCGCGAGTGGCAAAGCTCGAGCTTCGTTTCATCCCGGACCAGCAGACCCAGCTCGCCGAAGTTCTGGCCGGCGGCCTTGACCTCACGTGGGATGTGCCGCCTGAGCAGGCCGCGCCGGCACGCGCGATGCCTAACCTCAAGGTGGTGCCGGGCGAGACCGAGCGTATCGCCTTTCTGCATATCAATGGCGGCGACTCGACGCCCGCGCCGCCGCTGCGCGACGTGCGCGTGCGCCAGGCCATCATGTATGCGATCGACCGTGAAGCTATGCTCAAGTCGCTGGTGGGCGAGGGCGGGCGGCTCCTCCACACCATGTGCCATCCGGTCATGTTCGGCTGCACGGATGCGGGCGCGCCGCGCTACGCTTACGATCCTGCGAAGGCAAAACAGCTCCTGGCCGAGGCGGGTTATCCCAACGGCTTCGAGCTCGAATTTTACGCCTATCGCGATCGCGCCCAGACTGAGGCCATGATCACGTACCTGCGCGCCGTCGGCATCAGGGCCAATCTGCGCTTCATGCAGCCCGCGGCCGCGCGGGAGGCGCGCCGCGCCGGCAAGGTCGCGATGGATCACTGGACCTGGGGCACCGGCATCCATGACGTCTACGCGACCGACGCGGTATTCTTCGGCGGCAATCCGGACGACATGAACCGTGATAGCGAAGTGCGCGACCTGCTCGCGCGTGGCGACACCTCGCTCGATCCCGACATACGCAAGGCGGCCTACGCCAAGGCGCTGGCGCTGATTGAGGAGCGCGCCTACGCGCTGCCGTTGTTCGCGCTGCCGATCAGCTTCATCGCCAACAAGGATTTGGAATTCATGGTGTACCCGGACGAAATTCCGCGGTTCTGGGAGATGAGCTGGAAGTAGAAGCGATGCGACACCGAAAAACCGTGGGGATCCTATGATCATTGCAGGAGTCGGCAAGCTGGCCGCGCTATTTGCGGCCATTATCATATTCTTTGCCTCCGCCCTCGCTACGCCGGCGGCCGCCGGCAAGCGTGATAATTCGGTGCGGTTTGCCGAAGAACAGGCTGTCGACAACCTCGACCCCTATTTCAATAACGTGCGCATTGGCGTGATTCTCGCCCACCATATCTGGGATACGCTGATCTACCGCGACCCGAATGCCGGCGAGTACAAGGGCGAACTCGCGACTTCGTGGAAGTGGATCGACGACAGGACGCTGGAGCTCGAACTGCGTCAAGGCGTCAAGTTCCACAATGGCGCGGAATTCGATGCCGATGACGTGGTCTATACGTTCAATTTCGTCTCGAAGCCGGAAAGCAAGGCCATCACCACGCAGCTCGTCGACTGGATTGACCGCGTCGAGAAGCTGGACCGCTACAAGGTGCGCATTCACACAAAGCACAGCTTTCCGGCCGCCCTCGAATATCTGGCCGCCACTCTCGTCATTCACCCGCACGAGTATTATGCCAAGGTCGGTCCTAAGGGCATGAGTGAAAAGCCGATCGGAACCGGCCCCTATCGGGTCGTCGAGCATGCGCTCGGAAAATACATCCGACTGGTTCGCAATCCCGATTACTTCACGGGCGGCCCGAAAGCGCAGCCCACGATCGACAAGGTCGAAGTCCGTTTCATCCCGGACCGCCAGACTCAACTCGCCGAAGTGCTGTCCGGCGGCGCCGATTTCATCAAGAATGTCCCCGTGGACCAAGCGCGACAGGCGCGCGCCGCACCGCATCTTCAGGTCATCTCGGCCGAGATCATGCGCTATGCCTTCATGCAGTTCGATACGCTCGACAATACCCCCGCACCGATGCTGCGCGACGTCCGCGTGCGTCAAGCGGTCATGCACGCCATCGATCGCGACGCCATGGTGAAGTCGATCGTCGGGGAGGGTTCCCGGGTGCTGCACGTGCCGTGCTTCCCGACCCAGTTCGGCTGCATCGACGAGGGCGCGCCGCATTTTGCATACGACCCCGCCAAGGCGAAGCGATTGCTGGCCGACGCCGGCTTCCCGGATGGCTTCGCCGTCGACCTCTATGCCTATCGGGACCGCGACCAGGTGGAGGCGATGATCGGGTATCTGCGCGCGGTCGGTATCAGGGCCAATCTGCGCTTCCTGCAATACGCCGCTTTCGACACGGCCGTCCGCGGCGGCAAGGCGCCGATCGCCGTGTGGACCTGGGGATCATTCTCCATCAACGACGTGTCCGCCGGGGTTTCGAATTTCCACAAGGGACAGGCCGACGATGTCAACCGGGATGGCGAGGTGCGCAAATTGCTGGAGCGCGGTGATGCCGCTCTCGATCCCGAGGTGCGCAAGAGTGCCTATGCGAAGGCGCTGGCGCTCATCACCGAACGGGCTTACGTCCTGCCGCTTTATTCAATTCCGGTGTACTACGTCGCCACCAAGGACCTGGTGTTTAACGCCTACGCGGACGAGATTCCCCGGTTCTGGGAGATGAGCTGGAAGTAGGGCCATGCTGGCCTACACGCTCAAACGCATCGGCCTTGCCGCGCTGGTCGCCATTGCGGTGTCGGCGGTCGCTTTTCTGTTGTTGCGCGCGTCGGGCGATGTCGCGGTGGCGCTCGCCGGCGAAGGGGCGAGCGCCGAGAGCGTCGAGGCAATTCGCCAAGCCTATCGGCTCGATCGCCCGCTCGCGTTGCAATACTTCGAGTGGGTGGGCAAGACCCTGCGGGGTGACTTCGGCGAGTCGCTCTATTTCAAGACCGATGTGCTCGCTCTGGTGGCCGACAAAATGCCGACCACCGCATGGCTCGCGCTGTTCTCGCTCGTTTTCGCACTCGCTATTTCCCTGCCCCTCGGCATTGTGGCGGCACTCTATCCAAACAGCCTCATTGACCGGCTTTGCCTCGCCCTGGCTGTGCTTGGGCAGGCGCTGCCAAACTTCTTCTTCGCGCTGGTGCTGATCATGGTGTTCGCCGTGGGGTTCCATCTGCTGCCGGTGTCGGGCAGCGAATCGTGGGAGAATTTCGTGCTCCCTTCGGTCGCACTCGGCTACTACGTGGCGCCGCCGTTCATGCGGCTCATTCGCACCGGCATGATCGAGGTGATGGCGTCCGACTATATCCGTACCGCGCGCGCCAAGGGGTTGTCTGGCGCGAGCATCGTGCTCAAGCATGCGCTGCGCAATGCGCTGGTGCCGGTGGTCGCGCTTGCCGCCGTGCAACTCGGTTTGTTGCTGGGTGGCTCGGTGGTGATCGAGACGGTGTTCGCCCTCGACGGGCTTGGATATCTCGCCTATCAGTCGATCAGCCACCTCGACCTGCCGGTGACGCAAGCGGTCGTCACGCTGTTGTCCTTCATCTATGTCGGCTTGACGCTCGCGGCCGACCTCGTCAATGCCTGGCTCGACCCGCGCATCAGGATTGGATGATGCGATGACCGAAGTAGCTGCGATCGACCTCGTCGCGCTTGCCGGCCCGTCGCACCGGACATTGCTGCGCCGCCGCGCGCTTGCCCACAAGGGATTGATGATCGGCGCAACCCTGCTGGCGCTGATCGTGGTGCTCGCTCTGCTGGCGCCCCTCATCGCACCGGCGGATCCGTATGCTCAGGACCTCACGCAGCGCCTCATCCCGCCGGTATGGTATGACAGGGGCGGTTGGGCGCATCTGTTCGGCACGGACAATCTTGGCCGCGACTATCTCGCCCGCACCATCTACGGAGCGCAAATCTCTCTCCTGATCGGCATATCCGTGATGGCGATCTCGGGCGTGATCGGCACCTCCCTCGGCCTGATTGCGGGGTATTACGGCGGTCGCGTCGATATGACGGTGACATTCCTGATCGCGATGCGGCTCGCGCTGCCCCTGATCCTGTTCGCGCTTGCGGTGGTCGCTATCATCGGAGGTTCGCTCCCAGTGGTCGTGCTTGTGCTGGGCCTCCTCAAATGGGATCGCTTCGCGGTGGTGACACGGGCTGCCACGCAACAGGTGCGTGCGCTCGACTATGTGGCGGCCGCCGCATGCACCGGTGCATCGAACGTACGCATCATCTTCACCGAGATCCTGCCCAACATCTCGCCGCAGCTTTTCGTCGTCGCCACCGTCGAGGCGGCGAGCGCCATTTTGCTGGAAGCGGCGCTCTCGTTCCTGGGGCTTGGCGTGCAGCCGCCGGTGCCGTCGTGGGGCCTGATGATCGCCGAGGCCAAGAACTACATGTTCTTCTCTTTCTGGCTGATTGCCATTCCGGGGACGGCGCTTGCCGTCCTGGTCCTCGCCATCAATATGGTGGGCGACGGCATCCGCGACGTCGCGACACCCGGCGGGAGAAACTGACGTGCCGGACCCGCTGCTTGAAGTCGCGGGGCTCACGGTCGATCTTGCTACCCCGCGCGGCAGGTTGCACGCGGTTCGCGACGTTTCGTTTTCCATCGCGCGCGGTGAGACGGTTTGCCTTGTTGGCGAGTCGGGCTGCGGCAAGTCGATGACAGCTTACGCGCTCATGGGGTTGTTGCCGCGTGCCGCCACCCGGACGGCGGACAAGTTCATGTTTCAGGGAGAGGACCTCGGCGGCGCCGGCGCAACGCGGCTCGCTCAACTGCGCGGCAATCGCATCGCCATGGTGTTCCAGGAGCCAATGACGGCGCTCAACCCGGCCTATACGATCGGGGACCAGCTGACCGAGGTGCATAGGCGCCATCTCGGTTCGACCCGGGCGCAGGCGCGCGACCGTGCGTTCGAACTGTTAAGGCAGGTCGGCATCACGGCGCCGGCCGAGCGGTTCTCGCAGCATCCCCACCAGCTCTCAGGTGGACTACGCCAGCGCATCATGATCGCCATGGCGCTGATGTGCGGCCCGGCGCTGCTGATCGCTGATGAGCCGACGACCGCGCTCGATGTCACGATCCAGGCGCAGATTCTCCACCTTCTGATCGATCTGCAGAAAACTCTCGGTGTCTCGATGCTGCTGATCACCCACGATCTCGGCGTGGTGGCCCGGGTCGCACACCGGGTGCTGGTGATGTATGCGGGCGAGATCGTCGAGAGTGGCCTTGCCAAGCCGGTATTCGCGGCACCACGCCATCCGTATACGCGCGGACTGCTGGCATCGATTCCGGTGCCGGGCCGCATCGCGCCCGGCGAAAGGCTCGGCGCCATCCCGGGCACCGTGCCGTCGTTGATCGGCGATATGCGCGGCTGTGCGTTCCGCGACCGTTGCGCCCACGCAGCGGCGGCCTGCACCATGCCGATCGCGGTCCGCTCCGAGGCAGGCCAGGATGGGACCCACCACGATTGGCGCTGCGTACTCCGCACGCCACCGGCGGAGGCCGCATGACGGCGCTGGTCGAAGCTCGCGGAGTATCGCGTGATTTCATGGTCGGGCGTGGCCCGTTTGCCGGAAAGCGTCTACTCCGCGCCGTGGTCGATCTGGACGTCACGGTCGAGAAGGGCGACGCGCTTGGCATCGTCGGCGAATCCGGCGCCGGAAAATCGACTTTCGGCAAGATGCTGCTCGGCCTGCTGCCGCCGACGTGCGGCACCATCCGATTTGCCGGCACCGACGTGAGCGCGATTGATCGCAGAAGCCTGGCGCAAAAAATCCAGCCGGTATTTCAGGATCCTTATTCGTCGCTCAATCCGCGCCGCACCATCGCAGCGATCGTGGCGGCGCCGCTCGCGGTGCTTGGGCTCGGCAGGCCAGCGCCGCGCCGCGCCAAGGCGCTTGCCATGCTCGACCGCGTCGGGCTACCGGCGCGCTATGCGGATGTTTATCCGGGCGAATTGTCCGGCGGCCAACGCCAACGCGTCGCCATTGCGCGCGCGCTCGCGGTCGAGCCGCAGATCGTGCTGCTCGATGAGCCGACCTCAGCGCTCGATGTTTCCGTGCAGTCCCAGATTCTCAACCTGCTCAGCGACCTCAAGCGCGAATTCGGCCTCACCTACATCTTCATCAGCCACAATCTCGCGGTGATCGAGCATATCGCGACGCGAGTTGCCGTGATGTATCTCGGCCGCATCGTCGAGTTCGCTCCGCGCGACACGCTGTTTGGTGCGCCACGGCACCCCTACACTAAGGCTCTGCTTGCTTCAGTGCTGACGCCGGAGCCGGGCCTCGGCGTGCCAGACACCGGGCTCGGCCTCACATTCCCCAATCCGCTCGATCCTCCGCCTGGTTGCGGATTTCACCCGCGCTGTCCCCATGCTGGCCCGCGTTGCTGCGTCGAGGCACCGCGCGTGAACTACGCCCCTCCCCCTTGTGGGGACGGAGCCGCAACGGCTCGGCAGCAGCGTGGGGAGTTCACCGCATGCCACCTTCACAATGGCGGCACGGCCTCGGTCGCGTGACGCCGGCGGCGCGAACCCGGCGCAGTCTTTGCGCGCCTTGCGAAATGCACTAACATCGGCGGAATTCATAAACTGAAAGTCACCTCGGGAGGTTCTCATGAACAAGCTGATCGTTCCGGCCGTCATTGCTGCTATCGGCATGGCGGGTGCCGTTGCATGGTCGCAGGCGCCGGCACCCAATCCCAATGTCAAGATCTACTACACCACCCCGCTTGAGAACGACGCCACGCGCACCGTGCGGCTGCAGTCCGTCACCATACCCGCCGGCACCGGCAACAATTTCCACCGTCATCCGGGCGACCAGTGGTCCGCCGTGCAGGAGGGGGAAGTGACCCTTACTATCAAGGGTGAGGCACCGCGTACGCTCAAGGTCGGCGACAGCGCCTACATTCCGCGCGGCACAGTTCATCGCAATCAGAACCTCACGGACAAGCCGGCGCGCTCAATCGAACTCAACATCATGGACAAAGACAAGCCCGCGCTTGAGCCGGTGACCGAATAGCATCGAGTAGCAACCATTAAATCGCGTGCCCCGACTTGCGTGCAGGATGATACCGTGCTCGCCGCCGTCAAGGATGGGTTAAGCGAAGCGAATCCATTAACGGCTCTTCGGTTTCGCGCGTTCCTTAATGGGTTTCGCAAGCCTACGCGGTCTCGTTTAACGTACGGGGGATAATTGCCGCTTATCTAAAACGAGGGAGGAGTCCATGAACAAGTTGATCATTCCTGCCGCCATCGCGGCAGCCGGATTGGTGATGCCAGCGTGGTCGCAAACACCTGAGCCACAAGGGCCGAGGTTCCAACCCAAGGCCTATTTCGAGATGCCGCTCGAGAAGGATCCGACCCGCCAGGTGCGGCTGCAATCGGTCATCATTCCGGCGGGCGCCGGCAACCAGTTCCATCGCCATCCCGGCGACCAGTGGTGGGCGGTGCAGGAGGGCGAGGTCACCTATACCGTAAAGGGGCAGCCGCCGCGCGTGCTCAAGGCCGGCGATTTCGTCCACGTTCCTCGCGGCACCATTCATCGCAACCAGAATCTCACTGATAAGCCGGCGCGCTCGATCGAGCTCAACATCACCGATAAGGATAAGCCGCAGACCGAGCCGGTGGCGGATTGACCATTGCGCTATGCCGATCAGGCGTAGGATGGGCAAAATTGCCTGGAATGGCGAGCTTGTATAAGGGACGCGCGCAATTTTGCCCACGCGGCCGTACCGCGTCCGCCCGCGTGGGCGACGCGTCGAGACGACGTGGTGCAAGGCGCGACGTCACAGCGATGGCGCGTTCCCGACCCTACGTGATCGTGGATGTGCTCCATCAAGACGTAGGTGGTTTCCGGCGTGACGACGATTTCCATCGGCGCGTACGCGATCATGACCCGCGGCATGCGGGGCCGACAGGCACGTGTAGGTCGGATCAATGCCCCCCTTCCCTGCGCCTGGTCCGCAAGATTGGCTTCGTAGATGGCTAGATATTCCGGCGTCAGCGGAGCTTCCTGTCAGAGGCCGACAGGCTTGCTCTCATCCCATGGCAGCCCGA
>DATGCX010000441.1:0-16121 GCA_035311445.1 Xanthobacteraceae bacterium
GCGGTTGAGCTGGCGCGTGGACATCGGGCTGATGCGATCGCGACCGGGAAATATCCACACCGTGGGACGCGCGATGCGCCACCAGTCACGCAGCAGCTCCAATAGCTGCGGTGATAGCATGGCAAAGCGATCCTTGCGGCCCTTGCCTTGCTCCACCCGGAGCATCATGCGCTTGGAATCGATATCGCTCACCTTCAGGGCGACCACCTCCATGGCCCGCAGGCCGGCCCCACAGGCAACGCTGAGCGCCGCCTTGTGCTTGGGGCCAGGGGCCGCCTCCAGGAGGCGCAGCACCTCCTCGGGCGACAGCACGCGTGCCGTAGCTGATCGGGCCTCCCGCCGCCACGTGGTCGCGCACCTTAATAGATTGCGGACAATGCGTGTCGCGACGCCAGCGCCGCCAGTTGGTCGCGCCGCGACGAAGAACGCATCGCCGGCGACGAAAAGCGCGGGTCGAGCCAATGATGAAGCCGGTGCCGCGCACGAGACGCCTACCCGCGAGCGACGCTCGGCAGTGTCCGAAAGGTACCGCCGTTTACGTTGTACGCTGGCGTCAAAATATCGGTAAGGACTGCGTCGGAGTGGCGGCTAACCTTTCGCGTGGCAGACCTGCGGAAATGGCTTGGCCGACGAACACGCGGCAACACCAAGGTTGCGCCACCGCGCCCACGCGGCCGGCCGCGCAAGCTGCACCACGGGCGCGTGGCGGGCATCCTGGCGTGTGATGCGCTCGGGTCATAGCCCTCCCGCAATGCGCGGCTATAGCGATGGGTGGATCACCGCCGCTGCCATCCGATCGTTTCGCGAATCATGCGACAGACCACGAGATCGCTCGCCGAGTCGGCCGAGGCCCGGGCACGGGCGACGTGCAACGGCCCCCGAATCGCTGCAATGCCACGGCGCATCGTCCGCGCGACACTTGCCGTGTTGGTGTGGTTGGTGGCGAGGTTGATCGACCGGAGGGGCGGCCATTGTTGTGGCCGACTTGGCGAAACAGGTGCCATTTCCGGCTGCCCGCGCACAACTCCGGCCGAAGCACGCGCCTCCGCGCGCCGTCAGCGGCGCAGATCATCACGTCATCGACGAGTACGAATGGCCCGTCGAACCGCGTCGCACCGACCGATGGGGGCCGGCGTAGCCGCCTTCGCCCGCCTATGAAAGAGCAGTCACACTTCTATCACTGTGCTCATGAGAAGCGCTGGCGCTGGTAAGATTTGTCGTTATCGGGGTCAGCGCAATATTCCGTACCTAGCGCTAGACTGGGCCTTCGCGAAAGGGAAGTTGCGCTATGGCGAGAAAAGAAATTCTGGAACGTATCCAGAAGTACGTCCATCCGTTCCGCATCGCCAACGGCAAGGGCTTCCAACTGAAGGACTTCGACCCTGGCAACACCTGCGGCCTGAAGCTGGACAAGGGCGAGGCGGCCGAACTCCTCCAACGCGGCACCGAGTGGCTCGCAGAGGAGCAGGACATGCTTTACGCCCAGGATCGCTGGTCACTGCTTCTCATCTTCCAAGCTATGGACGCGGCCGGCAAAGACGGCACGATCAAGCACGTCATGTCAGGAGTAAATCCACAGGGCTGCCAGGTTTTCTCGTTCAAGCAACCCTCGCAGGAGGACCTCGCCCACGACTTCCTGTGGCGCTACGCCAAGTGCATCCCCGAGCGGGGGCGAATCGGGATCTTCAACCGGTCCTACTATGAGGAGGTCCTCATCGTGCGCGTGCATGAGGAGATCCTGAAGCGGCAGAAGCTGCCCCCGTCGCTCTTGGGCAAGCGTATCTGGGACGAACGGCGCGCCGACATCGCGCATTTCGAAGACTACCTCACCCGGCAAGGCGTGATCATCCTCAAGTTCTTTCTGCACGTGTCGCGCAAGGAGCAGAAAAAGCGCTTTATGGAACGCCTCGATAATCCGGAGAAGAACTGGAAGTTCTCGGCTTCCGACGTGCACGAGCGCAAGTTCTGGGGCGCCTACATGCATTCGTTCGAGGAAGCCATCCGGGCCACCGCATCGAAGCATGCTCCGTGGCACGTCGTGCCGGCCGACAACAAGTGGTTCACCCGGCTCGTTGTCGCCGCGGCGATCGTCGACGTTGTGGAGGGGCTCGACCTCGCATACCCAAAGGTCGACGCGGAGCAGAAGAAGGAGCTGGTGGCGGCGCGTGTAGCGCTTGCCGGCGAGACATAGCGAAACCGACTAACCATCCGCAAGATTCGCGCCGCGTCTCGTACGGGCGGTTGCCGCCCCCCGCGGCACACCCATCTGACAAGTCACTGCGACGCTCCTGGTTCAGCCGCAGGGCCACGAAGACCCTATTTGGGCTATCTTCACATTGCGACTGCGCTACACTTGGATAGCACGAATGCGCCTGGAGGGGAGCGCGCACATTTCGACGACGATCTCAATCCTCGGAGGCGTGGGCCTATTCTTGCTTGGCATGACCGTCATGACCGGCGGCCTCAAGGCACTGGCCGGCTCCTCGCTGCGCACCGTGCTGAGCAAGGCGGCAGCGACACCGATGTCCGGTGCGCTGTGGGGCGCCGTCGTCACGCTCCTTGTGCAATCGTCGAGCGCAACGACCATGACGACCATTGGTCTGGTCAGTGCGGGCTTGCTCACCTTTCCTCAGGGTTTGGGCCTGGTATTCGGCGCGAATGTCGGTACGACGGGAACTGGCTGGCTCGTTGCACTCATCGGCGTCCGCGTGTCGCTCACGGCAGCGGCGCTGCCGATGATCTTCGTCGGTGCCTTGATCAAGTTGTTGGGCCGCGGACGGGTCTCCGCAGCGGGTGCAACACTTGCGGGGTTTGCGCTTGTGCTGTTTGGACTGACGACTCTGCAGCAGGGGATGGGAGGACTGGCCGAACGGTTGCACCCGGCGGACCTACCGGCCGTCCTCTCAGGTTCAGGCACTGGATGGTGGTCGGGCTTGGTCGGCGTGGTGGCGCTGGTCGCGGTCGGACTGGCGATGACTGCTGTGATGCAATCATCGACCGCCGCCATCGCGGTGACGCTGTCTGCGCACTACGCGGGCGCCGTGGGGCTGGACCAGGCTTGTGCGCTGATCATCGGGCAGAATATTGGAACGGCGACCAGTTCCGCTATGGCGGCGATCGGCGCGAGCGGCACCGCAAAAAGGTTGGCACTGGCCTACATCTTGTTCAAGCTGATCGCTGCCCTGATCGCGTTGGTGCTCTTCCCGTTGACCACTCCTCTGCTCGTTCGTGCCTCGAGCACCATCGATGGCGTGACGCTGCTGGCCGGTTACCACACGGCGTACAACGGCGTCGGCGTCGCGGTGCTGCTGCCGCTGATCGACCGGTTCACGCGGTTCGTCGAGCGTATTTTGCCCGAGCGAGGCTCGCCGCTGACGCGTTGCCTCGATCCCGCGGCGCTGGCGACACCGATCGCGACCGAGGAGGCGGTGCGGCGGACGGTCGCGCGAGCGCTTGGAGCAGTGTGCGGATCTATCGATGCGACGTTGGCGGCCGCAAGCGTCGGCGGAGCCGTCCGCGCGGCGAAAGATGCCGTATCAGTGCCGGAGGCCGCTGACGCGCTACACCAGGCACAAGTATTCATGTCGGATGTGAGCGGCCCCCCCGAATCCGACGAGGAGCAGCGGCGGCTCACGAGCACATTGCACGCGCTCGACCACGCGTCTCGGCTGGCCGAGACGACGGGCGAAGGGGCCAAATTCGGGACGGTGAGCAGTGGCCCAGACGACGTGCGCGCTGCGCAGCTGTGTGCAGAGGCGATGCGATGCGCGGCTTCAATTGCTGCTGAAGTCGCGGCGCCGCTTGATGCTCGCTACGTCAACGCTCCAATCGAATTGCGGCGCGAGACGCTCGGGTCACCCGGTGACGACGCCACGTTCGATGCGCCCGTGAAGTCGACCGAGGAGGCCCTGGTCAAGTTGGAACTCTGTGCGAAGGCACTGGGCGACCTGCGGCGCAGCCACCGCAGCGCAACGCTGAGCGCGGTCGCGGCGGGAGCGCTGACAGCGGACGAGGCGATCGTCCGCGTCGACACGGTGAGAAGTCTCGAGGCGCTGGCCAATCACGCGTGGCGCTCCGCAGCACATCTTGTTGGTCACGGCGAATAGCGCAAAATTTACGCCCCCGCCTCAACTGCTGTGACAACGCTCCGCAAGCTCCCCGTCGAACGGATGATAAGCTTCTCCACCTCCACGACAAAGAAGAATACCAGTCCGCCCGCAAACAGCCACAGCCACACCCAAGACGGGACGGCTTCGTTGTCGAACAGCCGCTGCAAGGGCGGTGCGTAGGTAAACAGAAGCTGCAGGATGACGACCGCGCCGATGCCGACCGGCAGGTACTTGTTGCCCAGGTGAGCCTTGAGCGAGAGCGACGAGTCGAGCAGGTAGCGGCTGTTCAGCAGGTAGAATACCTGGCCGATCGTGATAGCGTTAGCCCAACTTTACCAATTGGCGCTTTCGAACGGCTATTTTTACCGGGCGCCGGCTAGAAAACGCGAGTCGAATCAACGACGCCTGATCGCAAATCGTCTGTAGTGTAGACCAAGTATCTTTTTCGATGATGCTGGCTGGCGTAGGTTGATTCGCATCATGTTCTTGCGATCGAACCGACGCTTCAAAGACGGCAAAGAGCATCGCTACTGGAATATTGTTGAGAACAAGCGATGCGCCGGTGGCAAGGTAGTCCAGCGGCAGGTGCTGTATCTCGGCGAGATCAATGGTGGTCAGTTCAAGGCTTGGTACCGCCTGATCGAAACCTTTGATGAAGGGAACCAGCGGCACCGCCAGCTGGCGCTGTTTCCTGCCGATCGCGAGGTTCCGGCATGCGTCGATGGTTATGGCGTGCAGGTGCGGCTCGATGCGATGGAGTTGCACCGGCCGCGGCAATGGGGCGCGTGCTGGCTGGCGTGTGGGCTGTATGAGCAGCTGGAACTTGATCGATTCTGGTCGGCGCGTCTACCGGACTCACGCAAAGGGACGCAGTGGCGGCACATCCTGCAGACGCTGGTGTGCTACCGGTTGATCGATCCTGGCAGCGAGTGGCGCTTGCATCGGCTGTGGTTCGAGCAGAGTGCGATGGCGGATCTGCTGGGTGCGGATTATGCGCTGGTGCAGAGAAACGCCCTCTACCGCTGCCTCGACAAGCTGCTGGAGCACAAGGCAGCGCTGTTCGATCATCTGTGCCAACGCTGGCAGGATTTGTTCTCCGCCAGTTTCGAAGTCCTGCTCTATGATTTGATCAGCACCTATTTTGAGGCCGCGCCGCCGGACGACGAAGAGGACAAGCGCCGCTACGGCTACAGCCGCGACAAGCGCTCAGACTGCGTCCAGGTGGTGATTGCGCTGATCGTGACGCCCGACGGCTTTCCGCTCGCCTATGAGGTGCTGGCGGGGAACACGGCCGATTGCAAGACGCTGCGCGGCGCCCTGCGCAAGATCGAGGCCCAATACGGCAAGGCCCAGCGCATCTGGGTCATGGATCGCGGCATTCCGACCGAGGAGGTGCTTGCCGAGATGCGCCAGGCCGATCCGCCCATCTCCTATCTCGTCGGCACGCCCAAGGGCCGGCTTTCCAAATTGGAGAAGGCGCTGCTCGGCCTGCCTTGGCAAGCGGTGCGTCAGGGTGTCGAGGTCAAACTGCTGCCGCATCCTTCGACCAGCGCTCAGGACCAGGAGCTTTACGTGCTGGCGCAGAGCCACGCCCGCATCCACAAGGAACGCGCCATGCGACGGCGCAAGCTCAAGTGGCTATGGGCGCGTCTCAAACAAATCTCCGCGATGGAGGACCTCACGCGCGAGGAACTGCTCATGAAGCTCGGCGCGGCGCGGGCCAAGGCCAGAGCGGCATGGCGTTTGATCGATGTTGAAGTGGCGCCCGACAACGCCACTTTCAGCTTCGCGCTCAATCGCGACAAGCTGCGCCAGACGCGCCGCCGCGAGGGGCGCTATCTGCTACGCACCAATCTGTGCGCCCGAGAGCCGGCCCATCTGTGGCAGTTCTATATCCAGCTCGTCGAGGTCGAGGTCGCGTTCAAGAATCTCAAGGACGATCTGCAACTCCGTCCGATCTACCACCAGCTTGAGCACCGCGTCGAAGCGCACATCTTCGTCGCCTTCCTGGCCTACTGCCTTCACGTCACGCTGCGCACCCAGCTCAAGCCGCTGGCGCCCGGCCTCACCCCAAGAGCCGTGCTCGACAAGTTCGCCGCTATCCAGATGCTCGACGTCCACTTCCCGACCACCGATGGCCGTACACTGATCCTGAGCCGCTACACCGAACTCAATGCCGAACAGAAGCTTCTGGCGAAGCAACTCAAGCTCGATCTGCCGTCCCAACCTCCGCCACGCATCACCGCGCCGACGGGAAAGCGGGCACCCGCCGTGACCCAACAGGTGTAGTGGAGACTTTCGGGCGACTGCCGTTGATTTTATTAACTTTCTGTCGCCAATTGGTAAAGTTGGGTTAACCGCGACGGTGCGAGCGAGCGAGTCCGAGGCGCCCTGCGACTTCATCCAGAAGAACGCCCACAGAGTGAACGCCAGCAGCGCCAGGCCGACGAAGATGACGCGCCAGATCCCAAAGCCGGTCAGTATCGGCCGGTCGGCCGCGCGCGGCGGTCGGTTCATGACATCCAACTCGTGCGGCTCGAAAGAGATCACGAGCCCGAGCGCGACGGAGGTCACCATGTTGACCCATAGGACCTGCGGCGCAGTGATCGGCATAGTGAAGCCGAGGAAGATGGCCACCGCGATAACCAACGCCTGGGCTACGTTAGTCGGCAGCATGAAGAGGATCGCCTTCTCGATGTTGTTGTAGACCGTGCGCCCCTCCTTTACCGCCGCCGTGATCGAGGCAAAGTTATCGTCGGCCAGGATCATCTCGGCGGCCTCTTTGGTCACCTCGGTACCCTTGATGCCCATGGCGACGCCGATATCGGCCTTCTTCAGGGCCGGCGCATCGTTCACGCCGTCACCGGTCATCGCTACGATCTGCTTATTCGCCTGAATCGCTTTCACCAGCCGGAGCTTATGCTCCGGGCTCGCGCGCGCGAATACGTCGACGTCGCGCACCTTCTCCCGCAACGTGGTGGTGTTCATCTCCTCGATTTCGGCGCCGGTGATCGCCGTCTTGCCGTCGCCGATGCCCAGCATCTTGGCGATGGCCGTCGCGGTGATCCTGTGATCGCCAGTTATCATGGTGACGCGGATGCCGCCGCTGCGGCATTCCTCGACCGCCTCGATGGCCTCCTTGCGCGGCGGGTCCAGAAGGCCGATCAGCCCGAGTAGAACCAGCGTCTTCGGCAGGTCGCCCGGACTGAGGCTGCCTGCCCGCACGCCCGGATTTTCAAGCCACGCCAACGCCAGGACGCGCTCGCCTTGGGCGGCAAGCTTGTCGGAGGCTTCCATGAAATGCTCGCGGCCGAGCGATGCCGGCACGCCACCGGAGGTCTGCTGGCGGTCGCAGTGCTCAAGGATAACCTCGGGGGCGCCCTTAACGAGTAGGATCTCCTTGCCGCCGGCGGACCTGTGGAGGGTTGCCATGAATTTGTGTTCCGATTCGAACGGGATGGCATCAATGCGAGGATATGCGGCAAGCTCGGCCTGCCGGTCCGCGCCGAGCTTGGTCGCGAACGGATAGAGCGCCCCCTCCGTCGGGTCTCCTTCCACTTTCCATGCCCCTTCCTGCTGGAAGAGCTCTGCGTCGTTGCAGAGCATGGAGACCCGCCCCATGAGATCGAGCACCTGATCCTTGCCCGTGGGCTCTCCGTTCTTCTTAACCTCGCCGTCCGGCGCATAGCCGTTGCCCGTTATTTGATATGCCGATTCCGCGGTGACGGCGGACACCACCATCATTTCCATGAGCGTCAGCGTGCCCGTTTTGTCCGAGCAGATGCGCGACACCGAGCCGAGTGTATCCACCGCGGGCAGCCGCCGGATGATTGAATTGCGCTGGGCCATGCGCTGCACGCCGATAGCCAGTGTGATCGAGCGCCGGCAGGCCTTCCGGGATCATTGATACCGCGATGCCGACGACCGCCTGGAAAAGTTCCACGAAATCGATGCCCCGCACCCACTTCCCGTAAGCGAACACTAGAACGCCGACGATTCCGACGACGGCGGTGATGGCGTAGCCGAACTTCTTGATTTGCCGCAGGAGCGGAGTTTCGAGTGGGCTGACACTGGCGAGCAGCTGGTTGATGCGGCCGAGCTCCGTTTCGCTGCCGGTCGCGACGACGATGCCGGTCGCGCGCCCAGATATGACCATGGTGCCGGAGAATGCCATGCTTTCGCGATCCCCGATCGTCGCGTTGGCGGAAATCGCGTCGGTGCTCTTTTCCGCCGGTATCGACTCGCCGGTCAGGGCCGCTTCTTCGGTCCGCAGGTACTTCGCGTCCGCGAGGCGGAGGTCGGCCGGCACTTTGTCGCCCGATTCGAGCAGCACGACATCCCCCGGTACGAGTTCCTCCGCCGGAACCATGCGCGCCTCGCCATTCCGCATAGTCCGAGCCTCCGCGGACAGCATGTTGCGGATCGACTCCAACGCCTTCTCGGCCTTGCCCTCCTGTATAAAGCCGAGCAGCGCGTTGAGAATAACCACGCCGAAAATGATCGCCGCATCGACCCACAGGTTCAGCATTAGTTTGGTGAAGCCGGCGCCAAGCAGGACGTAAACCAAGATATTGTTGAACTGAGAAAAGAACCGCATGAACGGCCCGCGTTTCCTCCCTTCCGGGAGCCGGTTGGGCCCGTACCTCTGCAGACGGTTCGACGCTTCAACCGCATCCAGACCTGTCTCGGTATGGGTCGCGAGCCGCGTTGCCACCTCACCCACGACCATGGCGTGCCAGGCCGCGACGTCGCTTGAGGGACTGGTGTGCCCTGCTTCGTTCATCCGCGCACTCCGTGACCCGGATCCGTGCCTATTCCCGGAGCCGGAGCCGGAGACCAAGAACTCGCTATAGTATGCGGAGGCCAATCCCGCAGCCGCAAGCGCCAACGGCAGCATGGGACGCGGTCGAAAACATCACATTGGTTCCTGCGAGCACATTGGCAGGAACCAACACCACGGAGGCCTCCATGAGCACCCATGTCACGCGACGTGACGTTGCGAAGGTCGCAGCTGCGGCAACCCTCGTTTCTTCAAGCGCGACAATTGGAGCGGCGCAGCCTGTCCAAAGTTCCGACGCGAGAGAGGCAAGGCCACTCAGACGTGAATTTCCGAGCGGATTTTATTGGGGCACGGGCACTTCGTCTTATCAGATCGAGGGCACGTGGAATGAAGATGGGAAGGGTCCGTCGATCTGGGCCACGTACGCGCACACGCCGAGCAAGATCAAGAATGGCGACACAGGCGACATCGCCAACGACCAATATCATCGCTACAAGGAGGATGTGGCGCTGATCGTTGGCCGCGCGCGGCGTGCCTTTGCGTTCAATCGGATTGATAGGGACGATGATCGTGTCCTGCGGTGTGCATTCGCGCACCAGAGGCGTGATGGTCAGGTTGCCGGAATAGCCGCCGTCCCAATAGGCCTCGCCATCGATCTCTATGGCCTGAAACATGGTGGGCAGGCAGGCCGAGGCGATCAGCACGTCCGGGGTGAGGTCGCGGTTTCTGAACACGCGGGCACGACCGGTGGCAGCATTTGTGGCAGTAATGAAAAGCTTGATCAGCGACCGCGCCACCCGCTCGTAATCGATTCCTTCGGTGAGGATTTTTCGCAGCGGGTTCCATCCGGTCAGATTGACGTCGTAGGCTGAGAAGAGACGCGACATCATGTTGATCGCGACGTAAGCCGGGGAATTGTCGAGCGTCCAGTTGCTCAAAAAAACATCGAGTGGCGCGCGCTTGATCGGGCTGAACGGACCCGCCTCTGAGACGGGTCGCCAGAAGGTCTCCAACACGGTGCGGGCACCGTTGTTCCCATCCAGGGAATGTCCAGTGCGGCGGCGTTCATGGCGCCGGCCGAGGTGCCGGAAATCCCGTCAATCTGTAGCCATGGCTGTTCGAGGAGCCGGTCCAGAACGCCCCAGGTGTACGTGCCGTGCGCGCCGCCCCCTTGCAGCGCGAGGTCGACCAGAAGGGAATCGCGATCCCGGCTGACCGATGCAGCGGAAGGAGCTGTTTGCATTGTGCCTCGCAGGTGGCGTTTACTTGTGCCTACGGCGTGATGTTCATGGCGGCGCCGGCGGCGGATCAGATTGATTCCGCATCAGGTTCAAGATGAACGCAACTACGTCGTTAAAGCTCCAATGCGCCTCTTCATCCCCCGTTTCGCTGTCGCGCCGAGGCACCGAAGCCGTCGCAGCATCCGTCGTGGCGGCGGTTTTGGCTTCGATTCCCTCCTCGATCCGCCCAAGCATGTATGGGAAGAACGGGTTGGACGAGACGCGAAGCAGCGCATCCAGGCTGGCAATCAACACATTCCGCTCGCCGCGCGGCGCCAGAGCGCCGAGGTTGATGCCGAAGTTTTCCGACGGATCGGGCGTCAATCCGTACAGAGAATCGGTCAACGGAAACGGCAGGGCGACATGTGAAAGTGAATAGAAGCCTGCCGGATACGTCAACCCCAATGCGCGGCTATGCTCTGTCGTTGCATCGGCCTCGGTCGTCAGCTCTACAGCTTCGTTGTTGCTGTCGTCCGCATTGGTGATGATCGTTGTCCGGTAAGATCGCGCGCCGGCCGGCAGCAGCCGCGCCAGCGCGGTGTCCGCGGATCGACGCAGAAGCGGGCCGAACTTGACGGTCCGGTTCACATCGAACAGCACCAGTTCGCTGCCGTTCGACGGCAGGTGAGCATAAAGAGCCGAAAATATGGCGGAGGTGCTGACCGTGAAATCCATGACCGATTGGAAGGTGATGATCGGCGGCAACTGGGCCAATTGGCCGGTTCGGCCGTAGCGTGCGGTCTGCGCCTGCAGGACTTGGGTCAGGCGATATGATTGGCGCGCGCCGTTGACCGGAAACGAATTGTACTTGAACGGATTGAACTCGGGCACCACGCCGAGCCATGCGGCCTTTGCAAACGCCGGCAATATGGCTGGCAGGCCGGCGAGCCCCGCGAACCGCGCAAAGCGCGTGATTCCGATCATCGGCGAAATCAAGACGAGACGGTCGGGCCGTGCCAGCTGCGGATCGGCGATGGCGTCGAGCGCATATTTGAGTGCGAGCGCGCCGCCATTGGAAAACCCGACCAGATGCAGCGGCGCCGACGGTGCACTACGCCAGCGCGCCTCCCGGACCGCCAGTCGCGTCGCCGCCGACCAGTCCTCCCATTCGACGTCAGTCAGGGCGGCCGGAACGGAGCCGTGCGCTGGCAGCCTGATCACGATGGCGACAAAGCCGTGGTCGCGATAGGCCCGTGCGATATGACGCTGGCTGTAGGGCGAATCCGTCAAGCCATGCAGCAGCACCACGGCACCAACGGGAGCCCTCGCAGGCTCCAGCACGTAAGATCGATTGAAATCCTGCGAAAAGTGCGCCGGGTAGATCGGGCTTCCGTCGAAATATCGGTTCAGCGGAACACGGTCCTCAGGATCGAGCTTTTGCGTCACCTCGGTCCGAACGGAATCGAAGACTCTTGCTTCCTCGGCCAGATATCGGCTCCAATCGGCGGCATCAAGCTCCTTGGCCCGCAATTCATGCGGCACGTAGGTATGCCAACGCGCCAGCGGCGGGCCGCGTTGGATGTCGTACATGCGAATGCCGAAAAAGACGACGGCGGCGACCGCCACCAGGATCGATGTCCACTTTATTCCTTTGACGACCTTGGCTCGCATGTCCCGACTCGCTGCTTCGCTCACAAATAGACCGCTCCCCGTCACCGGTCTTGGGAATACCGGATTTCCGCCGTCAACCATAGTGCGGACCGCCAGGGTCTATTTTTCAGCTTGCCCGGGTACGAGTATTTCGATCGGATCAGGGCATCTAAATGGATCGCAACGCTGTTGTCGGGACGAGACAGCCCATCGACCCGGCCCTCATGATGCCCAAGCTTGACCCGGATTGAAAAAACCAGAACAACATCTCCCCGACCTGCAGGAATGCCGCCAAGTGGCCGGATTCATATAGGAATGCATCGCCGGCTTCATGGGAACCCGTAGGTTGGCCCAAAGACGCGTATTTGGGAGGGCTGAATGGTTAAATTGTCGAACAAACGCAAAAGCCAATTCTGCACCGGAAACGTGTCTCGCCTTGCTGTGCGGTTATGTTCGTATGGACGACCACCGTCTATCCGGGGTTCGCACAGGCCCCTCCTTCACCTGGGACAACGCAGGAAGCATCGCCGGACACTCCGGTCTATTCGATGACCGACCTTGCGCGTCCATATTTGAACGCATCGCTCGTCACCTTGTTGCTGCCGTCGGTGATCGCTCCGCCGCAAGCCTTGTCCGATGGGTGAGGCTGCCGGCGTGCAAGAACATATTGCTGCGATGATGCTCAATAATGCGAAGCGAAATCGCCCCCTGCTTGCGCTCCTCGGCCTGATGGTCGCGTCACTTGCGGCGCTACTGGTGGTACCGTCGATCCCGCAAGATCAGAGCTATCACCAGTTCGCCGATGAGCGCACTTTGCTCGGCGTTCCAAACTTCTGGAACGTCATTTCAAATCTTCCCTTCATTGCGGTCGGCGCCGTGGGACTGTCACAATTTCATCGCCATTCAGCAACCATCGTGCTCTTTCTGGGAGTATTTTTGACCGGATTCGGCTCGTCCTACTATCATTGGAATCCGAATGACAGCACGCTATTTTGGGATCGGCTGCCGATGACGCTCTGCTTCATGGCGATCTTTGCCGTTGTGGTTGAGGAGCGAGTGAGCGCAAAGGCGGGGCCTATTCTGCTGTGGCCGCTCCTCGCAATTGGCGTATTCAGTCTGGTGCTGTGGCGCTGGACGGGTGATCTTCGGCTCTACGTCTGGGTGCAATTCTTTCCAGTCCTCGTGCTGCCGCTGCTGCTCCTTCTGTTTCCGCCAAAATATACCGGAACATTTTACTGGCTTATCGCTGCGGCGCTTTACGCGCTTGCGAAGCTGTTCGAGTTTTATGATCATGCGGTTTATTCGATCGGATCGATCCTGAGCGGACATACTTTCAAGCACCTCGCCGCAGCCGCAGCCTGCTTCGCGATTCTGAGATATTTCCAGACACGCCGACCGATCGCTTGACCGCACGTATATTCTTTTGGTTTGACCACATCTGCTTTGCAGCTACAAAACTCGGCATCGATATCGCCCCGTCGACAATCTCGATGTGTACGATGACGAGGCGATACCGGCCACTGCCGATCTGTGGAAGACGTTCCTTGGCGACAGCCTCATCCATTCCCTTTGGCCGGGAGGTGTGCTTCGATATCTACAAATGGCGACACCACAATTTGTTGTAGGGCGTGGACCCGTGCTGGCCGGTGGAAAATCGCATTGCTTGCACTCTGCATCTCGAAAGGCAATCGCATGTGGATTCGGTTTTGAACCCGATCCGCGCCAAAGCTGTAGCTAAATTAGTCGCGCTGGCCCATGACCCAAATGTATGGTCCGGCCGTGCGTCGCAAGAGGTTTTCATCAATCTGTCGGCTTTGCGGTCTTGCATCAATGTATCCGGCCTCTGATTGGAGCATGTTTTGTGCTCCGGGCCATCATGGATGTCAGCGCGCCTGCGGTCTCATTAGCGGACAGGCCTCGAACGGGCCATTTGGGTCACCAGGGTTCGCAGGCGCCGGGAAGACCGGTCCTCCATTTCGTTTCATCCTCTCGCAGACCTCGGCTGGAAAATGGGACTATGTCATCGCGCTCTCCTGATCGGTGCAGTTCCTTTGTTCGTGCCATGAGGCCGTTCCTTCGCCCCGGCGTGGACGTTGTGCGGGGCATCGCGCGCAGGGACCGTCAAGGCTGGCCGTCGCGGTTGCCTCGGTTCCTAGCTTCAGCGTTTGCAGGCCACGCCTTGACGGTCCCTAGCACGGTGCCACGCTTACGCAGGTTGGGACGAAGGCGCAGTTGTCCTCGTGACCTCGAAGTTGCGCTCCTTGTTGAGAACCGCCCAGGCGATACGGGCGAGCTTTTTGGCACGCGCGATGGCGAGCACATTGTGGTGCAACCGCTTCTTGGCGGCTTCGATCCACGGCTTGAGCCCGTTGCGCTCCCAGCTCTATGGCCGGATCAATACCACCCAAGCCGCCCGCACGAACAAGACCCGCAGGTACCGATTGCCGCGCTTTGATATTTTCCCGAGGATGGTTCGGTCTCCGATCGAGATCTGCCGGGCACCAGTCCAAGCCAGGCGGCGAAGTCGCGGCCCTTGGAGAACACATCGCCGTTGCCGATCGCCGCCACCGCCGCGCTTGAGATGATCGCCCCGATGCCGGGCACCGTCAGCAGACGCTCCCACGCCGGGTCTTGCTCCACCAATGTTGTGATGTTGGTGGGTAAGCTGTCGATGCGCTCATCAAGCCGGCGAGCGGGACGGATGAGGCCGATTAAGTGATGACGGATCGGGACGCTACAACCCGGACCCGAGCGAGGGCCTCTGGGGCGGAGGGCCACCCACCCTCCAGGCGGTGTATGATCGAATCCTCAGGCCCGACTCAGTGCGGGACCATTGTAGTGATCACGAGATGCGCGAAGGGCGAAGACAAACCAGTCGCAAGTCAGCGCATGCCGGGAGCAGGCCTGAGCTGAAGGACGATCTGGGAAGATCTCGGCCTGAAAGGCCAGCCTTCCAGCCGTACCGGGGAAAACCCGTCGTACGGAATGATAGGGGGGATCGAGGAGACGTCGGCATCATTCGAAGCCCGGTCCGCGCCTCGATCCCACCCGACTGCGGGGGCAGGGAGTAATCCTCGTCGCTACCGCGACCATGGAAGCGATTTTCCGATCCGCACCAAGTTGCAAAATCAATTCGACACCCGGTGACTGACACCTTCCTGAACGATATCATTTATCTTTGGCGGAAACGCCACCGCGGCTGAACTTCGCTGCAATGATACGGAGGGGACCGTGCTCTTTGATTTCATCGTTTGGCTTATCGTCGGCGGAGTCGCCGGGTGGCTCGCCGGTCAGATCGTGAAGGGCTATGGTTTTGGGCTCGTCTGGAACATTGTCATCGGCATCGTCGGTGGTCTGATCGCCGGCTGGCTGCTGCCCATGATCGGCATTTTCAACATCGGCGGCATCATCGGCGATGTCCTCTATTCCGTAATTGGTGCGGTAATCCTCCTGCTGATTGTCGGATTGATCAGACACTAAGCGCCCGCGGTTCGGGGCGAAGAATGGAATAAGTGCCGCACGTGACGCGCGGTATCCCCTTCACGTTGGGAAACCGCCTTAAAAGCTAATAACATGGGAGTTCCCCCGGCTCTGCCGGGGTGGCAGTAGAAGTTTGACCTTTCCCGCAATCGCGCCCCCAGGCTCCCACCGACGAAACTTCGACGCGAGCCGCCAAGCACACGAACGAAATTCTGTCGATGGACCGGCGTAAGAGCGCCTGAGCCAACAAATGATAGACGAAGAATGCTGAACTTGCGCTGCGACACGCGTCTCCTCGTCGAACAGGCTTGGTTGGTGATGTTCGGATTTGCGCGCCATTATGGGCTGTCTCCGTTTTTGATTCGGACAGGAGAAAGCCTAGGAGCGCGTCGACCTCGGCACGCATCGAGCGCAGGATTTGGAATGGAAAATGCGGCTCCTCGCCGATCTCGAAACGAGATGCTGCCGGTTCAGTCACCCATGCCGGCAAGCTGGCGAATGAGCCGTCGGGTTGAAGCACGACGACAAACTCGACGCCTCCGCATTCGAGCCGCCGTCCGATCTGCACCACTTCGCCAAAGCGCGGATGGAACCGGTAGGTGATACGGGCTTCAGTTGGTTGTTCGCGGGCAGTATGTCGCCATTCCGAACAGCACCTGGATCACGCGGATGTCGATGTTCTGCTCCAGCAGATGCGTGGCAACGCTGTGCCGCAGCGTGTGAGGCGCAACCCACTTCGGCAACCCGGCCAGCTCGGCCGCCAGTTGGCAGACGCGGTTGAGCTGGCGCGTGGACATCGGGCTGATGCGATCGCGACCGGGAAATATCCACACCGTGGGACGCGCGATGCGCCACCAGTCACGCAGCAGCTCCAATAGCTGC
>DATGCX010000442.1:0-31886 GCA_035311445.1 Xanthobacteraceae bacterium
TCGATTCATCGGAATGAGAGGTTCGATTTTCTCCCACTGTTCGTCATCGAACCAAAATAAATTCGCTCTCATCGGTTGGCCCCCTGATTCGTTCGGCCAACTCGTTGAATCTCAACAGGGTTAATTAGGTATTAACCCTAGCACGTTTGTCAAGTGGACTCTGTTTTGAGCGGGCGCGCGCCGGATCTTAAGTAGATCTGAGGAGTTAAGCGATGTTGCGATCGCCCCAAACCATAAACTGCTCATATCTATTTTTATCGTTCAACCGGCAGGATGTCAGCGCGTTCGTGCCTTTCGGCAAATTCCGCTAAGCGAAGCCACATCGCTGCCATTTCCATGAACAGGGCGCTATCCTCGGAGTCGCGAGTGACCTGGGCCAACCGAACGCATTCGGCTACGTGTCCTCTGTATTCCTCCGCTCGGGACATTCACACCTCACTTCGCCCAAATGGGGGTCGTCGTTTCCGCATTCCGCTTTAATCGATCGCAGCACAAGCTGCTCGCCACTTGTCTCCGTTCCAGTCTTCCATCTGGATCAACAGCCAGACCCTCGAATCTTACGGCTATCTGCAATCGAATATCAACGTCTGGCGGCGTTTCCTGCCGGCAGAGCACCCGCGTCGCTCGCCGGGTTGCGGCGGAATACAGATCAGATTCCTTATATTTCATAGACAATCGTTGCTGTATGTCTACTTTCAGACAGGGTCGAGTTTTCCGACAGTATACGCAATGCTGAAAGCCACCGTTACCTCCAGCGAAAGCATGAGGATGATTTAATCGTAGTCAAGTGACATTGATGACAGTATTGTATTGTATTAAAGCCGCAAATGATACCTGCGGAATCAAAACAACTAATCTATTCAAAATGAATGCAGATAACGGTCACCTAGATTGTGGTCAATTTTGATGGACGAGGCGGTATGGATAAGCGATCGAGCCGTTCACATCGTGCCGACACCATACGCCATCTTCAGGCTTCTGCTGCTGCCTTTTTCCAGCACTTAAAACTTCGAGATTTCTGTTATTACCGGCTGCTGGGGAGTTGCTAAAACGTGTGCAAATTGCCGAGATCGGAAACAGCAGTTCAACGGACCGTGTCCCGGCGTTCTTCCGCATATTCGGCCAACCGAAGCCACATTGCCGCCATTTCGTAGAGAAGCGCTTTGTTGCGGGGGTCGCGAATCAACTCGGTTAGCCGAAGGCATTCCGCGGCGCGCTGCCTGTATTCCTGGGCCGCGGACATTCAATCCCTCCCCGTTGGACCCGAAACTCGCGCGAGCTGATTTTGTTCCGGCTCCCCGTGCATCACGTTGGGTCAACAACGTGCGAGCACACGAAACCGAAGTTCTGGGTTCCAGGTTCGACCTAAGCGGGGCGTTCGGAAAGGACCCAGATGCAGGAACCCGCAGCAACCTACCGGCGCTTTGCGGACGAATGCCGTCTGATGGCGAAGATGATGCCGGAAGAGCAGCGACCCATTCTGCTGGAGCACGCCGCTGCTTGGACTAAGTTGGCGGAGGAGGCGGAACGCAAGGCACCCACAAAGAAGACATTATGATCAGCACCCGGCGTGACGCGCGGTAACCGCAGTTTACAACCGCAGTTTACGCTGTCCTTAGACAAATTAACTTCCGTCAATTTGCATCGTGGAAGATGATGCCGAGCGTATGGCGCTGCCCTCCGCGCAGCCGGCTGACCCCGTGGCGCATGTTCACCCGGTAAGCTCCACGCGTGCCCTGCACGGGCCGATGATGTACCGGGACGATCGCACCTTCGCCCTGTATGAGCGGGACGACCTCCGCGCGCGACTGCATCCGAGGGCGCTGTTCGGTAAGCACGAGTTCTCCACCGTCAAAATCCGCACCGGGCCGCGACAGCAAGAAGACCACCTGCAGCGGAAATACATGCTCGCCGTAAATGTCCTGATGCAGGCAATTGTAATCGTTGATGCCATAGCGCAGGAGCAACGGCGTCGGCTTGACCTGACCTGCATCATGGCATCGTTTCAGGAATGCCGTATGCTGATCCGGATAACGTGCCGCGACGCCCATTGCTTCGTGCCAACGATTTGCGATCGCGGCGAGCGGCGAATAAAGCGCCGCCCGCAATTCCGCGACGGTTTCGGGCAGCGGATAGGCGTAATATTTGTATTCGCCGCGTCCGAAGCCATGCCGCGCCATGATGATGCGGCTGCGAAACCGCTCGTCTGCATCGTAGCCGCCAATCAGCTCCGCGCATTCCTCGGCCGTCAGCAACGGTCCGATCGTGGCGCAGCCATAGCTATCGAGTTCTCCGGATACCGCGGCCCAGTCGAGTGTCGCGACGCGCGCGGCGAGCCGCCGCACAGGGTGCACACGCCGGACATGCGCTGTTGTCCGACTCATCGGGCAGTCTCCCGTTCCAGCAAGGCACGCTTGCGCTCGACGCCCCATCGATAACCGGATCTGTCACCATCCTGCCGCACGACGCGATGGCACGGAATGGCAACCGCGAGCGGATTCTGTGCACAGGCCTGTGCCACCGCCCGCACCGCCTTGGGTCGGCCGATCCGTTTTGCGATCTCGCTGTAGCTCGCTGTCGCTCCAGAAGGAATATCCTGGAGCGCCTGCCAGACCCGCTGCTGGAACGCTGTGCCGCGGACGTCGAGCGGCAGATCGAACCCGTCCGCAGGCGCTTCGACCAACGCAACCACTCTGGCAACCAGCTGCTCGAATTCCCGATCAGCACCGATCAGCTGCGCGTTCGGGAAACGATCCTGAAGGTTGCGTACCAGTGCGTTGGGATCGTCACCCAACTCGATCGCGCAGACCCCTTTCTGTGTGGCGGCCACAAGGACCGCGCCTAGCGAGCAGTCCCCGACCGCAAAGCGGATCGCAGTGTCACGACCTCCGGCGCGGAATTCCGTCGGCGTCATGCCGAGGAGATGGGATGCGTTCTCGTAAAACCGGCTGTTGGAATTGAAGCCGGCACGATAAATGGCGGCAGTGACGGTTTGGCTGCGCGCAAGTTCATCCTGCACACGGCGGCCCCGATGTGCGTCCGCATAGGCCTTGGGGGTTAACCCGGTCGCGGCCTTGAACACGCGGTGGAAATGATAGCGGCTGAGCCCGGCTGCCTGCGCCATCGCGTCGAGGTGCGGCATTTCATCCGCCTCCTTAATGAGCCGACAGGCCGCAGCCATTGCGACGGCCTGCCGGTTGGCGGGGGTGAGACCGTCTGGCCAGCAGCGCTTGCAGGGCCGAAAGCCCGCCCGCTCGGCGTCCGCGCGGGTCACGTAGAAGTCCACATTTTCGCGCCGCGGCAGCCGCGCCGCGCAGGAAGGTCGGCAATATACGCCGGTCGTTCGCACCGCATAAAAGAACGTGCCGTCCGCGACTTTGTCGCGCCGGCGCACCGCTTCCCAACGCGCCTCGTCGTCAAGGACAGTGGATACGTACCGACGGGTGTCACCGGATTTCACCATCAAGGACATGTCATGCTCCATCAGTTCCAACGGATTTCCGTCCGCTGACAAGCAATTTAGAGACGGCCAGCCTGTAAACACTCCGGTCCTTGCTGCCGAATCGAAGATAGATGCACCACCCGAATTCCGCATCACCGGGCGCGATCATTTAACCACCGCGCAGGCGGGCAAACGCGCGCCTAAGGAACTGCTTGATCCGCGTGCATAAGCCCCCGGGCGCAGGAGATTCCGGCGTTTCGGCAAGATCGAGCCCCACCGTTGTGATCCTGCCCTTGGCGATGCCGTCCACGACGAGCTGGATGGCACCGAGCGGAAGGCGATCGCCGACCTTCGCCTTGTGGGGCAGATGGGTGGCGAACCAGTCGGAGAGCGTCGTCGCCATATCTTCAGGCGCGATGACAACACCATAGATTTCACCGAGCGTGCCGAGCGTCACATCGCCTGAAACGAAGAAATCTCCAAGCAAACGTAGGTCCGGCGCGCTGGGCGGCGGCATCTCGACGAAGAAGCGATCGAGCGCTTGCGCTTTTTCCGGCGGTGCCAGGAAATAGGCATGGTCGCCCTCGCGAATTTCGTCGGCCTCGGCGGCGGCAAGCACACGTTGGTCGCGCACCACCAGCATCAGCTTGGCCCAGGATGGAACAACACGCAGGCGCATATAAGGGTTCTTCGAACTGACCGCATAGCCCACCAGTTCATGCTCAAGCTGACCCGGCAGATCGAGTTCGACGCGCCGGGGTGCCGGATCGCCGCGACGCAAAGCGATCTGGAGCCGGTGTGCCGCAAATGTGATGGTCCAGCCTTGAACCAGGAGCGATATCAGCACCACTGCAAACCCGATATCGAAGAAGATGAACGCGTTGCGCATTCCGACCAGTAGCGGGATCGATGCCAGGAAAATGCCAACCGCACCACGCAAACCGACCCAGGAAATGAAGGCCTTCTCGCGCCAGGAAAACCGGAATGGCGCGAGGCACGAAAATACCGCGACCGGACGCGCGAAAAACATCAGCGCGGCGGCAACGGCAAGCGCCGGCACAGCATTGTCCAGGAGCCGTGTCGGCCAAACCAGCAGACCGACCAGCACGAACATAATTATCTGGGCGAGCCACGTGGCGGCATCGAGAAAGGCGATCACAGCGTTATGGGCGCGGGTCGGCCGATTCCCGACGATCAGTCCGGCCAGGTAGACGGCGAGAAACCCCGATCCCTGCAGGGCCTGGGCGATGCCGAACACGACGAGCGCCCCGGTCATGACCAGCGGTGCATGGAGTCCCTGCGGCAGTTCCAGTCGATTGAGCGCGATCACAGTCACGCGTCCGCCGAGCCAACCGATAACCGCTCCGCCGATCGCCTGCACGGCGAGCACGTCGAGAACCGTGTACCAGGGCTCGTCCGAGACCAGCGCCAGCTCGACCAGAGCGATGGTGAGGAAGATCGCGAACGGATCGTTGGTGCCGGATTCGACTTCCAGGGTGGCAGCGACGCGGGGACGCAGCCGCAGGCCGTGCGCATGAATGAGCAGGAATACGGCAGCGGCGTCGGTCGACGCGACCACCGCTCCGACCAGAAGCGACTCGATCCAGCCGAATCCGAGCAGGAGCCAGGCAACCGGTGCCGTCAGGGCCGCGGTGAGCAGAACCCCGGCGGTAGCGAGCACCAGCGAAGGCGCCAGCACGCTGCGGAAAATTGGCAGACGCATCCGCAGCCCGCCATCGAACAGAATCAGCGCAAGCGCTACTGAGCCGACCAGATAGGTCGTGTGAACATCATCGAACTTGATCCCGCCCGGCCCGGATTCGCCCGCCAGCATGCCGACGAGGAGGAAGACGAGCAGCAGCGGAGCACCGAAACGCAGCGCGATGAGGCTCGACAAGATGCCGGCCAGCACCAGAAGTGCCGCGAACATGATGGTGAGGCTGACGGAGTCGAGCGCTGCCATGACACGTGATCAGCCATCCGCCCGATCGATGCAACCCCATAAGGCGTCGACGACTGCGAAAACCGCCCACAATTGTTCATGGCGCTATTGCGATGGAGGCCTCACCTCCGATCAGCGATGGATCGGATCCTTCCACAGCACCTGCTCGGGCGGCTCCACGGGCGTAATATCGAGGTTGACCACCACCGGCTCCTGACCCGAGCGGACCAGGACGCATTCAAGCGTTTCGTCCCGGCTGGCATTGATTTCCTGGTGCGGCACATACGGCGGCACGTAGATGAAATCGCCTGGGCCGGCCTCGGCGGTGAATTCCAGTTTGTCGCCCCATCGCATTCGCGCCTGACCTTTGACGACGAAAATGATGCTTTCGAGATCGCCGTGATGATGGGCACCGGTCTTGGCGTTGGCATGGATCGTCACCGTGCCTGCCCAAAGCTTTTCCGCTCCTGCCCGCGCCCGGTTGATCGCCGCTGCCCGAGACATGCCGGGCGTCTGCGGCGTGTTGGGATCGAGAGCGTGGCCGGGAATGACCTTGACCCCATGGGTTTTCCAGTCGACGACGGAGCCCGTCGTGTGGGCATGTTGAGTCAACGGTGAATGCGATTTGTCGTGATCACGATCCATGGACAAGTGCTTCCATTTTGATTTGCCTTTCAGCGCATATTGGGCACGCGACCCGACCGCGCAACTTCTTCCTCCCATCCGGCCAAATAGGGTGACTTCCGCCCAAAGCGGTTCCGAGCATCAGCAGCCGGCACTGCAATCCCAAGTGGCCGACCCTCCCCGGGAAGGTCGGCCTTCGAATTCCGTCCGGACGTGGTACCTGCCCCCTGGCTCGCGGGGCCAGACGGCCTGCTTGCAGTCGGAGTCTTCATCAGCGGCGAAACACGCACAGTTGCGAATTTCGGCGCTGCTCCCAGCCGGCGCTCTCGAGCTCCGGTCTGTCACCTTCGGTCTGCGGATAACCGAGACAAAAATACCCGACAAACCGCCAGGACCCCGGGACATCGAGAATCTCGTGCATGCGGGCCGGATCAAGAATCGAAACCCAACCCATGCCGATATCCTCGGCGCGCGCCGCCAGCCACATCGTCGCGATTGCCGTGACGGCGGAATATTCGGCCATTTCCGGCATTGTCCGGCGCCCAAGTCCATGTCCGACCGGGGTTGCGCGGTCGGCAAATACCGCGAACTGGCAAGGCGCCTCCTCAAGCCCGGCCAATTTGAGGCCCGCATATTTGGCAGCCCTTTCGCCTGTGTAGGATTTGAGCGCGTCCGCATTGCAGGCCTTGAACATGGCACGAACGGCCTCGCGACGCCCCGCATCCTCGACCACGATGAAGCGCCATGGCTGACTCAATCCCACCGATGGCGCGAGACAAGCGATTTCGATCAATCGTTCCAGCGTGCCGGCCGGCAGGGGATCGGCTCGAAACCGCCGGACATCACGCCGCCAGACCAAGAGATCACGCAAGCGCAACCGGAATGCTTCATCGAATGGCGCGAGGGCGTTCATGGCTGTGTCCTCCACATCGCGACCGCAGTGAGCAAAATGGCGATTTCGACGATTTGCTCCAACGCCCCGGCCACATCGCCCGTCTGGCCACCGATCTGCCGCATGCTCACCCACGCCACGAAAAGCCATGCGGACGCAGCAAGCACGACACCGATCATGGCCGCCGCGAGCCCGAGAGTCATGCCGAGCGTCAATACGCCCAGGAGAGCAGCAACGGCGGCGCGGCGTGTCGGCGGCTGACCCGCCTGCGCGGAAAGGCCGTCGGGACGAGCCGGCGGAATGAAACGCATGAAGGCCGGCAGTGCTGCGCGACCGGATACGTGAGCGGCGACCAGGGTCAATGCTACCGGCGAGGGGCTCGCAATGGCGACGATCGCAGCCCAGCGTAGGATGAGAGACATGATGAGAGCGCAGGCCCCGTAAGTGCCGAGGCGGCTGTCGCGCATGATTTCAAGCTTGCGCTCGCGGTATCGGCCACCGCCGAAACCATCCGCCGCATCGGCAAGGCCATCCTCATGAAGGCAGCCGGTGAGGACGAGAGCGGTCGCAAGCGAAAGCGCGGCTGCAAGCGCGGGTGGGAGTCGGACCGCCAGGGCCATCACGTAGGCCAACGCGCCGGCGCCGCCCACCAGCGCGCCGGCGACAGGGAATGCCCAGCTCGCTCGCGCGACATCGCCGCTCTCGATCGGAGCCGAATGAGGGAGCGGCAGCCGGGTGCAGAACAGAATGCCGATCTTGAGGTCCGTGGCGAGACTGCCTGCCCATCCGACGGATCTCGTCATTGTCGATCCTCGGTTGGCTCAGCCGCGTGAGATCGACATGATCAAATTTGCTGGACAGGCGGTTATGAAAGGCCGAATTTCCGGCGCCCGGAAAACCTTCCGCCCACCATGATGCGCTTTCCATCCTTCGCGGCGTTGCACGCCGCCTGTCTTGATCTGCCGGCGGGCGATGCCAGCGCGGCCGCCACGGCGGCGAGTCATGACGTCAGGCTCACCAAGCCGCCGGGCAGCCTCGGCCGGCTTGAGGAACTTGCCGCTTGGCTTGCCCGGTGGCAAGCGCGACACCCACCGCGGCTTGAGCGCATTGAGGTACTGGTATTCGCCGGCAATCATGGCGTGGTCGCCCAAGGTGTTTCGGCGTTTCCGGCCGAGGTGACAGCGCAGATGGTGGCAAACTTTGGCGGCGGCGGTGCCGCCATCAACCAGCTCGCCGCCGCGGCTGGGGCCCGACTGCGCGTCATCCCGCTCGACCTCGATCGACCTACCGCGGATTTCACCGAAGCGCCCGCCATGGATGAGGACGCATTTCTTCGCGCCGTCGCAACCGGCTATGAAGCCGTGCCGGCAGATGCGGACCTCGTCTGCCTTGGCGAAATGGGCATCGGCAATACGACGTCTGCCGCTGCCATCGCGGCAGCCCTGTTCGGCGGCGGCGGAGCCCGCTGGGCGGGTCGAGGCACCGGGGTCGATGACCACGGCCTTGCCCGCAAGCGCGCTGCGATTGACAGGGCCATCAAGCGTCATAGCGGCATCCTTGGCGATCCGCTGCATATCGCAGCCGCGTTAGGGGGCCGCGAGCTCGCCGCTATCCTGGGCGCCGCATTGGCGGCCCGCTGCCACCAAGTTCCCGTACTGATCGATGGCTTTGTGTGCACCGCCGCACTCGCGCCTCTCGCCAGACTGCGGGGTGACGGACTCGCCCATGCCACTGCGGCCCACGTATCCGCGGAAGCGGCCCACCGGGCGCTCCTCGAAGAGCTTGGCCTCAAGCCGCTCATCGATCTCGGCATGCGGCTCGGCGAAGCTTCCGGCGCAGCCGTGGCGGCGCTCATTTTGCGCGCCGCCGTCGCGTGCCACACCGGCATGGCGACGTTCGCGGAGGCCGGCGTTTCCGACAAGCTGTAGTCATACCTGCGCAATTGCATGAAAAAACGCGCCAGTGACGTGCCCGCGCCGGTTGCCAGCATCGCCGAGCGGCTTTCCCGCTGCGTCGCTGAGTTCAAGAAGCCTTTCATCGGTGCCCCGCGAAATTAGCGTTGCGTAATGGAATTCGTGCCCGCGTATCGTGCTGCCGGCCCGCCCGAGCGCGCCGTCAGCAACAAGCCGTACCTCGCGGTAGCCGAGGTGCAGCTGGCGTGTCGCGAAACTGGTCGCATGGCCGAGCAGGCCGACCATGGCGTGGCGCACTCCGTTCGCATCCTCGAGGTCTTGGCCGAGCACCATGTAGCCACCGCATTCACCATGAACCGGACGAGTCTCGCCAAATTGCCGCAGACCGCTCTGGAAATGATTAGCGTTCGCCAGCACGCCCGCGTGAAGTTCCGGATAGCCGCCGGGAAGCCAACAGGCGTCGCAGTCATGCGGAGGAGGTTCATCGGCCAACGGCGAGAATGCGACGATCTCGGCACCGCTGCGCCGCCAGCCGTCGCAAAGGTGCGGATACATGAACGTGAATGCCGCATCGGCTGCCACCGCAATACGCTGTCCAGGGGGGGATAAAGCCGGGCGGTGGCTCGGGCCCGCAACCGTGAGCGGGGCCGCGCTCGCGATGATTCGGTCGAGATCAAGATGGCGCTGCACCATGTCGGCCAGGCGATCGAGCCGGACCGCGAGATCGCCGTGCTCGCCGGCCTGCACAAGGCCGAGATGACGTTCCGGCATGGTCAGCACGGCATCGCGCGGCACCGCGCCGAGGACCGGGATGCCCAGGGCATTGATGGCGTCCCCAATCAGCACCCGGTGTCGCTCGCTGCCGACGCGATTGAGTACGACGCCTGCAATGCGCACGTCCGGATCGTGTCCTGCAAGGCCGCGTACCACCGCGGCAGCGGTCTGCGATTGTCCGGAGACGTCGAGGACCAGAAGCACGGGAAGACGAAGGCATGCCGCGAGGTCTGCTGTCGTCCCAGAGTGGCCTGGCGGTCCTGCCACCCCGTCGAACAAACCCATGACGCCCTCAATGATGAGAAGCTCCGCCGTTTGTGCAGCTTCCCCGGCAAGTGCATTCAAGAGCCCCCGCGGCATTGCCCAGCTATCAAGATTGACGCTCGCGGCTCCGGCGGCGGCGGCATGGAATGCCGTATCGATGTAATCCGGCCCGGCCTTACCGGCGCGGACCGCAACGCCGTGTCGCCGGAAGGCTACAAGCAGGCCTAGCGTTACGGTGGTCTTGCCAGAACCGGATCGCGACGACGCCACAATGAGGCCGCGCGCCGTCATGACTGCCGCGCATCCCGGTCACGTTGAAGCATTTCTCCGCAGTCATGGCCGGGCTTGTCCTGGCCATCCACGCCTTGCTTGTTGGTGCTCGGCGAGAAAGACATGGATGCCCGCGACAAGCGCGGGCATGACGGCGGAAAGTTGGCTCGACCACACTGGAACGCGCCACGGCGCGTTCTGCCGTGACGAGTGCGATCGGGCGCACTATAGGCAAGCCAATGAGTCCTCCAGATCGTCCGCTCCGCCGGGGTTGGACAACCGGCACCTGCGCCACGGCGGCTGCCAAGTCCGCCTTTACGGCGCTGCTGACCGGCGACTTTCCGGATCCGGTCGAGGTAACACTGCCGCGCGGCGAGCGCCCGTCGTTCGCGCTCGCGGTGACTCGAAAAGACGCGGATTCCGCTACCGCTGGCATCGTCAAGGACGCCGGAGACGATCCGGATGTTACCCACGGCGCGCTCGTGCTTGCGACCGTGCGAGCCGCCGCACCCGGGAGCGGCGTCACATTCCGGGCCGGAGCCGGCGTCGGCACCGTCACTCGCCCAGGTCTTCCGGTTCCGGCAGGCGAGCCCGCCATCAATCCGGTGCCGCGCCGGATGATCGCTGACGCGATTGGGGAAGTTGCCGCGGCGGCCCAGGTTTCCGGCGACGTCGAGGTGGAGATCGGGGTCGCGGATGGCGAGCGGCTTGCCGCCCAGACGCTCAACGCCCGGCTCGGCATCGTGGGTGGCTTGTCGATCCTGGGAACCACCGGCATCGTCGTGCCGTATTCCTGTTCCGCCTGGATTCACTCGATCCACTGCGGCATCGATGTCGCGCGGGCGGCGGGGCTTACCCACATTGCAGCCTCGACCGGGTCGAACTCGGAAAGCGCGGTGCAAAAATTCCACCATCTGCCCGAGATCGCGCTGATCGACATGGGCGACTTCGTCGGCGGCATGCTCAAATATCTGCGTCGGCATCCGGTTCCGCGGGTGACGATCGCGGGCGGCGTCGGCAAGATGGCCAAGCTTGCACAGGGTCTGCTCGATCTTCACTCCAGGCGCGGTTCGGTCGATCTCGCGGCTTTGGCCGAACTCGCCAAATCTGCAGGGGGCTCGGACCTCCTGGCGCGACACATTGTGGCTGCGAGTACCGCGGCCCAGGCCTTTGGCTGCGCGGCAGCGGAAAACGTAGCGCTGGGCGATCAGGTTGCGGGCGCCGCGCAGCGCGCCGCCATGGATGTGGTGGCGGGCAGCGGGATCGACGTCGAGATCGTCCTGTTCGATCGCGACGGCCGATTGGTTGGCCATGCGCCGTTCGGATCGTATCACGATGATTCTCCTCCGCGAAACCGGCGACGATAATCCGGGTCGTAGAGAGCGCTGTCGCGGAAGTCACTCGCGTCAAGCGCCCGACCGACCAGCACAAGTGCGGTGCGTTCAATCGGCTCGGCCGCAATCCGTGTCGCGATGTCGTCGAGCGTGCCGCGGACCACGCGCTCGTCCGGCCAGCTGGCCCGCGCCACCACGGCGACCGGACAATCGCCGCCGTAAAATGGGATAAGCTCTGCCGTGATTCTGTTGAGCGATGTAATCGCCAGATGGATTGCGAGTGTGGCGCCGGTGGTCGCGAAACGCGCAAGCTGCTCGCCCTTGGGCATGGCCGAGGCGCGACCCGGCATCCGGGTGAGCACCACACTCTGCGCCAGCTCCGGCACCGTCAGCTCGCAGCCAAGTGTCGCAGCAGCAGCCGCGAATGCCGGCACACCGGGGGTCAGGGTATACGGGATGCCGTGGCGCTCAAGCCGACGTATTTGCTCAGCAAGCGCGCTGTAAATGGAAAGGTCGCCCGAATGTAGCCGCGCCACATCGAGGTGCGCTGAATGCGCCTTTACAAACTCTGCCTCGATTTCATCGAGCGTCAGCGGTGCGGTGTCGATAATGCAGGCATCGCTCGGACATTGCGCAAGCAATTCGCGTGGCACGATCGCGCCGGCATAGAGGCAGACCGGACAGCGCGCGATCAGGTCCCGCCCGCGCACCGTGATGAGGTCCGCCGCACCCGGCCCCGCTCCGATGAAATGCACCGTCATGGCGGCGGCGCCTCCGTCTCGGCGAGCGCACAAGTTACTGGGCCGACCGCGATGCGGGCGGCGATGAGGCGCGCGGTCGGTCCGGCTGCTGCCAGGGCAGCCGCTTCCGCCACGGATGGCACGCCGGCGAGTGCGATCACGCGCTCTGACCTTGTCATCGCACCGGCGCTTGCGGCTGCGAGATGGCCCTGCGATATCAGGACAAGGGGCGCGCCGATTGCCGATGCGGCTGCCGCAATACCGGGTTCATCGCGTTTGGCGTCCGATGTCGCGATCAGACGAAGCTCAGATATCGTATGGCCTACGCGGGCAAACGCCGTCTTGATCGCCGCCTCGATATCGACGGCCCTCGTGCCTTTGCGGCATCCGACGCCGGCCACAATCATGATTTGATCCATATCCATTGGGTCACCGGCATGGCAGGACGCCAAGCGGTCTTGCCGCCAATGACATCGGCGCGCGTGATCGCTAACCGCGTCAGTTCGCCGCCGAGGGTGCCATGGCGCGCAATGAGCACGCCCTCAGTTTCCAGGGTCACGGCATTGACCACCAGTCGTCCGCCGGCGCGCAGTATCGATGTCGCCGCATCCACAACGCCGGGGTCGCTCGCGCCGCCGCCGATGAAGATCGCATCAGGTTGGGGAAGGTCTTTGAGTACGAACGGTACTTCACCTTCGATCACTTCAAGCCCTGGAACGCCGAACATCGCCGCATTGCGCCGGATGCGCGCCGCGCGATCGGGGCGCCGCTCGATCACAATGGCGCGCAGCGACGGGTCGGCCAGCATCCACTCGATCGCGACCGAGCCGGAGCCGGCGCCAATGTCCCACAGCAGCTCGCCACGGAGGGGTGCGAGCGATGACAGCGTGATGGCGCGAATCTCGCGTTTGGTGATCTGGCCGTCATGCTCAAACATCGCGTCTGGCAAGCCGACGACCCGCGCAATGACGCGTGCATCGGCCGCGGCCCTCACCTCTATGGCCACGATATTAAGGTCGTTCACCTCGTGAAGATCGTATTTCGCCGCCGTTGTCGCCCGGACTCGCTCCCGAACGCCGCCCAGCGCTTCCAACACCATGAAAGGCGATGCGCCGAAGCCGGTGGCCGTCATAAGCCGTGCAAGCTCCGCAGGACCATCACTACCGGATGTCAGCGCCAACACGCGCATGCCGGGTTGCAAATGCGGGCGGACGAGGTCGAGTGCACGCCCGTGCAGCGACACCTGCGCGGTCTCCGGCAGGGCCCAGCCAAGCCGCGCCGCCGCGAGGCTGAAGGCCGAGGGCGCCGGCACCACCACCGTCTCGCCGGGATCGATTCGACGTGCCAACAGTGTGCCAACGCCGTAGACGAACGGGTCGCCGGAAGCGAGCACGCAGACTTGGCGGTGACGCTGAGCCAAAACTTCATCGACGGCGCGGTCAAATAGGGAGGGCCATGGGCGCGTTGCGCCATGAATCAGCGGGGCAGCCAGCGCCAGATGCCGTTTGCCGCCGAACACGATGTCGGCATCGCCGACCAGCCCACGCGCTACCGGGGTGAGCGCGTCAATGCCGTCCTCGCCGATGCCGACGATGGACAGCCACCGGCGCGGTGCGGCATTCTCCGGCAGAATCGGATCAGCGCGAGACATGCGAATCCTCATTCTCGGCGGTATCACGGAAGCGCGTCAGCTCGCCCAACGGCTGGCCACGCGTCCGGACCTCGCTGTGATGCTCTCGCTCGCGGGCCGCACCGCTGCGCCGGCGTTGCAGCCCGTTCCGGTGCGGGTTGGTGGATTTGGTGGCGCTGGAGGGCTTGCGGACTATCTCATCGACCAGAAAATCGATGTCCTCATCGACGCGACGCATCCGTATGCCGCTTTGATTTCCGGGAACGCAGTCGCAGCCGCGGTGGCTGTGAGAGTTCCATTGCTTGCCTTGCGTCGACCCGCCTGGTCCCCGATTGTGGGGGATCGCTGGATCGAAGTCGACGACGTGAGAGGCGCCGTACGCGCGCTGGGTAAAGCATCGCGCCGGGTCTTCCTTGCCCTCGGCCGCAAGGAAATCGGGCCGTTTGCCGGCGCATCGCAACATCACTATGTCGTGCGGAGCGTCGATCCGGTGGTGCCTCCGCTCGCGGTGCCGCATGCCGTCTACATCATTGGCCGCGGTCCGTTCGACGAAATCGATGAACGCCGGATTCTCGAACTGCACCGCATCGATGTGATTGTCGCGAAGAACAGCGGTGGCGGCGCGACCTACGGGAAGATCGCAGCGGCGCGCGCGCTTAGCCTGCCGGTGATCATGCTGCGCCGGCCAGTCTTGCCGGACGTAGAGGCGGTCGAGACCGTGGACGATGCTGTGGCTTGGCTCGATCATGCGCTCGCCTTTGCGACGGCCCGTGGCGTGTAGACGAGCGGTGCGCGCCCATCGCGCTCCACAATGCGCGTCTCAGCAGACCCGACAATAATCAGCGTCGCCATATCGGCAGATATCAGGCTCGCCGTTTCGAGTGTGGCCAGCTCGACGCGCTCATCCTTGCGTCCGATCGCGCCCCCAAACACGACAGGCGTCGAAGCCGGCAACGATCGCCTGAGGCGATCGAATGCGGCGCCAAGCTGCCACGGTCGTGCCCACGACACCGGATTATAGAGGGCGATGACGAAGCCGGCGCTTGCAGCCGCGTCGAGTCGCCGCTCTACCAGACCCCACGGCTTGAGGTTATCGGAAAGCGAGAGCGCGCAGAAATCATGGCCAAGCGGTGCACCAACCCGTGCCGCCACCGCCAGCATTGCGGTAACGCCTGGCACGATCGAAATTTCGAGCGCCCGCCACGCCCGCGGACCGGCTTCGATCTCCGCGCACACGGCCGCCGCCATGGCAAATACGCCGGGATCGCCTCCGGATACGATTGCAACATTCGTTCCCCTGACCGCATGAGCTAGCGCTGCCGCGGCCCGCGACGCTTCTTCGCGGTTATCCGATGGATAGCGGGATTGTGCGGGTCGTGTCTGCACGCGATTCAGATAGCCGCTATATCCGTAAATGGCTTGCGCGGTTGCCAGCGCCGCATCGGCTTCCGGCGTGACCCAGCGTGCATCTCCAGGCCCAAGGCCGATGACAGCGAGGCGACCGCTCACGGTCGGCACTCCCAGCCTGCCACCAGCACGATGGCAAAATAGGGCGCGCAATCATCCGTCTTGTCGGTGAGCCGCATAACCGCGGCATCCGCCATAGTGCCGCGCTCCACATACATCGCCCGGTCCAGCCGACCGGCGCGCTCCAGCGCCCGGCGCACCTTCGGCAAGTTGCGGCCAAGCTTCATCACCGCGATAGCATCGGCATCGCCGAGGCGGCGCGTGAGTTCGTCTTCCGAAAGTGTGCCCGGCAGCACTGTGAACACGTCGTCGCCCTGCGCGATGGGCATGCCTATCGCCGACCAGCAGCCGGAAATGCCGGTCACCCCGGCAACCACCTCGGTTCGATAGCGCGCCGCAAGCCGCACGTGGAGATGCATATAGGAGCCGTAGAACAGCGGATCGCCCTCGCAGATCACGGCCACCGAGTGCTGCGCATCCAGATGCGCCGCAACCGCCGCCGCGCATCCGTCGTAAAACGTTGTGATCTTGGCGCAATAAGCGGGGGAATCCTTCGGGATTTCCGTCGTCACCGGATAAAGCAGCGGCAATTCAATGACGTCCGGCCGTAGATGCTCCGCCGCGATGGCCCGCGCTTGGCTGCCGTTGCCGGCTTTGGCGAAATGCGCGACCACGTCGGCATTGCGTAGCGCCCGGATCGCCTTGACGGTCACAAGCTCGGGATCGCCGGGTCCTACTCCGACACCGATCAGGCGTGCAGCCTCGCTCATATTCCGGTCCTCGCGAGCGCATTGACCGCAGCAGCCGCCATGGCGCTTCCGCCCATTCGGCCTCGCACGATCAGGAACGGAATTCGGTGCGCGTCGGACGCCAAAGCCTCCTTCGATTCCGCGGCGCCGATGAAGCCTACGGGCATGCCGAGAATTGCTGCTGGCCTAGGCGCCCCGACCTCCAACAGCTCCAGAAGGCGGAACAATGCCGTCGGGGCGTTGCCGATCGCTACGACGGCGCCCGCCAGCCTGTCGCCCCACAACTCCAAAGCGGCAGCGGAGCGTGTCGTGCCGAGCTTTTCCGCAAGCGCCGGTACCGCCGAATGACGCAGCGCGCAAAAGACTTCGTTGCGTGCAGGCAGCCGTGTCCGGGTAATGCCGTGCGCCACCATCTCGGCGTCGCACAGGATCGGTGCACCGCGTTTCAAAGCCGCCCGCGCCGCAGCGACAAGATCGTGGCGGAATACGAAATGGCTGGCGGCTTCGATCAACCCGCAGGCATGGATCATTCGGATCGCGATCTCAGCCTCCTCCGAGGAGAAACGAGCGAGATCGGCTTCCGCTCGGATGATGGCAAAGGAACGTTCGTAGATTGTCGTGCCGTCACGCAAGTAGGGCTCAGCCATCGGCGGCCTCGTGGGTCTTTGCCGCAATGCGCGAAATCTCGGCACCGAGGTGCGCGGGATCGACATGGTACTCTGGCGCCGCGCCCGCCGAGCCGTGGTGAATAATACCGCAGCCGCCGGCCGTACCTACCAGCGTCAGCGCGGCCGGCATGGGGTGGGCGCAGCCCTTGTGGCAACCTGAGATATGGACCGCGATGTCGTTGCGTCCGGGCCCCATGACCCGTTCAAGGGTCGGGGCCAACGCTAAAGCAAGGGCCCGGGCCGGGATCAATCCAGCGGCGCAAGCGGGGGCCCCCGGGCATGCAGCGATGCGACGTCGAGGATCGTCTGCGCACACCACGAAGCCCAGCTGCTCTGCTGCGCGCCTCAGGCCAACCGCGCCTGTCTCCGCAACGCCGATCAGCAGGATAGCGCGACCGGGCGTTGACCGCACTGCTCGTGCTCCGACATCAGCAGCCGTTCGGATGAGCTCCACTAACGTTTCAGCCCGAGAATGTCCAAACGCGAGCCCAATGCCGACCGTAGTCGTGCTGTCACGGCCAGGATGAAGCCCAATCATCCTGGCCGGCATTCGTCGCGGCGGTGCGGGGGTTGGCCCAATGAACGCCGCTAAAACGGAATCAAAGGCCCCAACCCCCTCCGTTCGAAGGATGTCGGCAGCACGCGCGGCGGGCCCACGCACGGCGATGACCTTGAGCAAGCCGAGGACCGTACTGACGACGTCGTTCGGCGCAATCGATCCGAGCCAACGTGCCGATTCGCTATTGCCGCCAAGCCCGACATAAAATCGAGTCTTTAAGGACGGCTCCGCAGCGCGTAATCTGATATCCGCGGACAGGGAATCGAGATGCAACGCGCCGTCACCGTCCACCACGACAGAGACTTTCGGGGATAACACCAGCTTCGCCTCTGCAAGCGCCCGCCGCAGTCCGGCCGCCACAGTGTCTACGCGGGCGCCCGTAAGGTCATACCCGGCGATGACCGGAATGCCCTCTTCTGCGACGATGCCAAGATCCGCGACGGCCGACGGGAACAAAGGTGCCGAGCACGGCGTAAACCCGCGCACTTGCAGGCTGCCGCGTGCGGATATTTCGATGATACCGTTGCCGTGTTGGCGCGCGGCCTCACAGACTCCGACGAACGCGTCAAGGGGAATCGGCCCCGCCGGCACGAGCCGCACCAGCAACCCGTCGCCGGTCGACATCGGGGCCGACAATCCCGGGCAGGCGCCACGTCGGTGGGGCGCGTTCATAAGGACGCCTCCACCATCATGGCCCGGAGATCGGCGTCAACGTCGTTACGCCGCGGATGCCACCAGCCATTGCGCCGCGCCGCATCGAGACGTTCCGCAATAGAGTGCGCGGCGGCGGGATTTTCGCGCAGCAGGAACGCGCGCACGTGTGGATCGACCAGATAGGCCTCGTGGATGAGATCGATAAGCCCGCTTGCGACGGCGTTGGTCGTTTGCGCGAATCCGATCAGCCGGTCGACGGTTTCGGCAAGTTCCGACGCGCCGCGGGGGCCATGGCGCATCTGGCCGGCTATGAAGCGTGGATTAATGGCGCGGGCGCGCACGATACGGGCAAGCGCCGCATCAAGCCCGCGTGCGCGAGGGCGCTGCGGATCGGTCACATCCAACATGATCAGATCGGGCATCCTGCCGAGCGAGGCTGCGGCCGCCGCGAAGCCTCCAACAAAAGCCACGTCTTCGGCGCCTTCGAGCAGGTCGCGGCTCGGATCGTCTCCCGGATGCACCAGCATATCGGCGCTCGCGATCCGTTCGGCGAACTTGTCGGTCATTAGCGTTGCGTCGCCTTCCGGGCCTCCGTAAGCGTGCGACGTTGCCGCCAGATATGCCGCACCGATGGCGGCACGATCCGCCCCGCGACCGATCAAATCCTCGACACCGGCGCCATAAGCGCCGGGCGCGGTGCCGAAGATACGGGCTGGTAAGCGCCCATGCGTTTCCGCCCGGCAAGCGGCGGCCAGAGGGTTGTCATCATGGGTTTCGTCGCGCACCGCGATCGCACGCGTGGCGGCGTCGATGAGTGCGATCTGGGCCGGGAAAAGATCACGGAACAGTCCGGAGATACGCCATGTCACATCGACGCGCGGTCGGCCCAGGGCCGCCGGCGGCAACACTTCGATGCCGGTGACCCGGCCGGTGGCGCCATCCCATATCGGCCAGCAGCCCATCAGGCTGAGACCCTGTGCTATTTCTTCGCCGCCGGTGCGCAAGGTCGCGCTGCCCCACAGGTCGATGACGATTGTACGCGGCATCTCGCCATGGGTTTGGAGATGGCAGCGAATCACTTCGGCGGCGGCGAGCCGTCCGAAATCCATGGCCGTAGGGGTAGGCAGCATGCGTGGATCGGCGGTGAACAGATTACGGCCGGTGGGCAGCACATCCCGTCTGCCCCGGGGCGGCGCCCCGGCTGGCCCCGGGGCGATGCGCCTGCCATCGAGCGCTGTAAGCAGCGCGATACGTTCTGCAGCGGCGCTCGCGTGCCAGGCGGGATCAGCTCCGCCTGCTATGGGCGTACGGCCATAAATGTGGAGACCATCCTTGATCGAAAGGTCTTTGAGATCGCACAGCCAGGCATCGATCCGCCGCAACACCTCGTTCGGCTCCGCATCGGCCGCGATGCCGGCCTCGTGCCCAAGGCCGCTCTCCCGCGCCGCCTCGACTATCAGCGCGGCGTGGCGCTCGCGTCGCCTGAGATCGAGGCCATCGGCCTGCGCGTATTCGTCGACCAGCCGTTCGAGCCACAGAACATCGCCCGACAGCCCGGTCGCAACCAAAGGCGGCGGCAAGTGACCGATCGTGACAGCGGCAATCCGACGCTTGGCCTGAGCTGCCTCGCCCGGATTGCTGACGATGAATGGGTAGAATACCGGCAACGCCCCGACGATGGCCTCCGGAAAACAGGCGGAAGTCAGCGCCACGGCTTTTCCGGGCAGCCATTCGAGCGTGCCGTGAGCGCCCATGTGGACCAGCGCGTCGGCCTTGAAAACGTGCCGCAGCCACAGGCCGAATGCCACCAGAGCGTGGCGTGGCGGCAAGGCGGGATCATGGTAGTCCACACGCCGCTCGGCCGAACGACCGCGATCAGGGGGCAATGCCACGATGACGTTGCCGCAGACGAGGACGCGAAACCGAAAGACGCTGTCCCGGACATCCGGGTCGTCAGCCGCGTTGCCCCAGGCGTCGTGAATGCGCTTCGCTGACTCAACCGGTAAGTCCGCTAAGAGCTGAACGTAGGTGGGCAGGGGCAGCGAGGCGGTGCAATCGTGCGTGTTGTGGCCGCGGGGAGAGGGAGAAGACACGCTGTCCCACATCCCATTGACTGCGTCGAGCAGCGCACGCGGTGTCTCTGGCTCATTGCGGACGTCATAGCCGGCTGCTGCAAGATCGCCGAGCAATGCAACGACGCTTGCCGGAACGTCGAGCCCGACCGCATATCCGGTGCGACCGGGCGCGCCCGGATAGTCGGGCATCAGAATGGCTATGCGCCGCTGCGCACGTGCTGTTACCTGCAGATGCACGAGCGCGGCGACGCGCTCAGCCACTACGGCAATGCGATCCGGCTCGGGTCGGCTGGCCAGCGCCGCGAAGGCGAGATCGGCATGGGACGGAAGGGGGTTTTTGAACGCGACGGCCCCCGCGAGCACGCGACCATCCAGTTCGGGCAACACGACATGCATGGCAAGGTCGGTGGCGCCGAGCCCGCGTGAACTTTCATGCCATGCGGCGCGCCTGGTGGTCGCGATCACGGCCTGGAGCACCGGAACGCCCGGGTCGTCGAGCGGGGTTGGCTCGCCCGGATCGCCGCCTGCCGCGAAGGCGGTCGTTGTGATGATGGCGGCCGGACGCAGCCGTGCCATGGCATCGCGAATGAATGCAGCGGCTGCTTTCTCCTTGAGGCTCGTAATCACCAGCGGTGCCGGCGCCAGTCCGCGTGTCAACAATGCCTCGCACAACGCATCGATCGCGGCCGTATCGCTCGCGAGCAACAGTGCCCGATAGAAGATGATGGGCACCACGGGGCGGCCTCCCGCGAACGCTTCGGCAAGCTGGTCGATCTCGACGGCGCCCTCGCCTGGCAAATAACCCGACAGGTGCGGCAGCGGCACCGGCTCGACGAGATCGAGATCCGCTCCGGCATGGCGGCCGAGACGGCGCAGCAAGGCGCGCAAATTCTCGCGTCCGCCCTCGCGGAAGAAGCGCAGCAATGCATTGAGTTCGCGGGCCGGCAGAGTTGACGCCGCGGCGAGCCGCGGGTCGTCGCGGTCCTCTCCGGGAAGCAACGCCAACTTGAAATCATGGCTGCGCGCCGCGGCAGAAAGCTGCTCCACGCCATAACGCCACCAGTCCAGTCCGCCGATCAGGCGAACGAGGATCACCTTGGCCCGCCTGGCTACACGCTCGATCCACAGATCGACCGACATCGGATGGCGCAAATCGCGAAGATGCACCAACCGCACGCTCGGCAGCGCATGTTTCTCGATCTCCCACGCGGCCACTAGCCCCGAGAGATCGCTGTCGGCGAACGACAGCACCACCACATCGCCAGGCGACTGCCGCAGATCGATGGGTTCGACGATTTCGTCGAGGCTCGTGCTTGTCACGGTGAGCAGGTGCATGGTTCACCCGAGCAGCGCGCGCGTTACATCGGCGCGGTCGAGCCCCTTGAGCCCGATCACCACCAGCCGGCCTTGGCGCGAATCGCCCGCCGCCCATGGGCGGTCGTACTGATGCGATACGCGTGCGCCGACCGCTTGTATGAGGAGCCGCATCGGCTTACCGGCTACTGCCGCAAACCCCTTTACACGAAATACGCTGTGGACGTCCGCAACTGCCGCGATCCGCTTCGCAAGCATAGTCGGATCGGCGATTTCGGGCAGCGACACCACGAAGCTGTCGAAATCGTCGTGATCGTGCTCCGGCTCCTGGTCGTGTCGGGTGGGTCGGTTCTCAATGTCGTCCTCTGTGCCGATGCCGAGGCCGAGCAAGGCCGCTGGATCGATTTTGCCATCTGACACGGCGACGACCTTGACGGCGCGAGGCAACGTACCGGCAACGGTCGCCAGCGCGCGCCGGAGAGATACCGCGTCAAGGAGATCGCGCTTGTTCAGTACCACGAGGTCTGCGCATGCGATCTGGTCTGCAAAAACTTCCTCCACAGGATCGTCGTGATCGAGCGAAGGATCGGCTGCGCGTTGCCGCGCAAGCGACTCTGCATCCGTGACGACGCTCCCGTTCGCCAGAGCGGGGCCATCAACCACTGCCACGACGCCATCGACCGTGACCCGGCTGCGGATTGCCGGCCAATGGAAAGCCTGAACCAGCGGTTTGGGCAACGCCAGGCCAGAGGTTTCGATCACGATGTGCTCCACGGCAGGTTGGCGCGACAAGATCACGTCCAGAGCCGGCACGAACTCGTCGGCCACCGTGCAGCAGAGGCAGCCATTGGCGAGTTCGATGATGTTCTCCTCCGAACAGGCGATGTCGCCGCAGCCCTTGAGGATTTCGCCGTCGATGCCGACGTCGCCGAATTCGTTGACAATCACCGCCAGCCGTCGGCCTTGCGCATGGCCAAGCACATGCCGGATCAGCGTGGTTTTTCCGGCTCCGAGGAAGCCCGTAACGACCGTGCAAGGTACCCGGGCGACCGAGGCGGTCATAATGCATCTCCGGTGAAATCGAATGGCGGCGTACGGGCGACGAGGCCGCGCTTCAAGGCATCGGGCCGGCCACGCCAGGGCATCAGCCCGTCGGGCGCCCTTGCAAACAACTTCGCGCCTTCGATCAGTGCGACCGCGCTGCTCGATGGATCGAGATGGCCGAAAACGTAGGTCCAGGCGCCATCGCGTCGCACTGCGGCGCTCAGGCCGCGATTGCAGTTGGCCAAACAGCGGATCGGTCGCACCGAGATGCCCGTGCCTTCGGCGGCCCTCGCCGTCGCTGCGGCAAGCACCTCGCCCGGCACCGGGACAAGGTCAAGCGGCCTGCCGCCCCGGCAGGTGATGCATACATAGATCGTGATTGCGCTCACCGCCCCCTTCTGACGTGCGAGACCGATGGCCGTGTCGTTCGTTTCGATGGCTGTGGTTTCGATCGCTGTCGAAGTCACCCGTCTGCTCCTGAGGCATGCGCCCTGCATCCGGGTGCTTGGGCGGCATCTCCCCGTCCCTACGTCCTCGTTTCGAGAGGAAGGATAGGGGGAGGCCGCATGAACACGACCGACGCCGAGGCACCCCGCCCGGCACGCGCTCGAATCGACGGTAGATCTCCTGGCTCGCGGGTCTTTGCCCCGCACCGCCTTCCCGGGTTTCCCCAGTGGCTGTGTGGTGAGGGCTCGCCGCATACAGTTGCGGGGGCAGCCGCGGCATTGGAGCCGGATTCAATCCGGATTCCGTACCGCATTCCCTGTTATCTCTCTGTCGAGAGACCGTCGACCGCTGGTACTTAACCGTCGCAGCGCGTCGTTTGTCAATGTAATCATTAAAGATACCTGAGGATCGATGATTACATCGCACAGCACCGTGATCGAATCGACGATGCCCCAACTCACGCTCGTGCTCGGTGGTGCCCGCTCCGGCAAGAGCCGATATGCCGAGAATCTGATCACGGCCTGCCCGCCTCCTTGGATTTTTGTCGCAACCGCGGAGCCCGGCGACGCCGAGATGGCCGAGCGCATCGCCCTTCATCGCCGCCGACGCGGTCACGACTGGCAAACCGTCGAAGCGCCGCACGAGTTGACGGCCGTGCTCGCGACCCTTGAGGCCGATACGTCGGTTCTGGTTGATTGCCTGACCCTGTGGCTGTCGAACCGCATGCTGGCTGATATTGATGTGGAGGCCGAAATCGCTCGGCTCGACGCGGCGCTCAATGGTCGCCGCGGGCCAGTCGTTCTTGTATCTAATGAGGTCGGTTTCGGTATTGTCCCCGACAACCTGCTGGCGCGCCGCTTTCGCGACCTGCAAGGCCTCCTCAATCAGCGGCTGGCGGCACGCGCTGATCGGGTGGTTCTCATGGTTGCCGGGCTCCCAGTCGTGGTAAAGGAAGCAAAATGACAAAGAACGTCGATGATGCCGACATCGAGCGCCATCGCACCAAGATGGCGAAGCGCAAACTCGTTCAGGATGCCGAAGTTGCCGAAAAGACCCTCGAAAAGGGACTTCTCATCGTGCATACCGGGCCCGGCAAGGGCAAATCCACAGCTGCGTTCGGTTTGGCGCTGCGCATGCTGGGGCGCGGTCGCCGGGTTGGTGTCGTGCAGTTCATCAAGGGAGCATGGCACACAGCCGAGCGCGACGCGCTTTCGACCTTTGGCGAGCAGGTGTCATGGCACACCATGGGCGAGGGGTTCACCTGGGAAACCCAGGATCTCAAGCGCGACATCGCTGCTGCCGAGCGCGCCTGGGGAAAATCGCTTGAGCTGATGGCAGACCCGACCTTCGGCCTCGTTATTCTCGATGAACTCAACATCGCGCTGCGCTACGAATATCTCGATCTCGCGACGGTCATCGGTGCCTTGGAGGCGCGTCGTCCGGGCTTGCATGTGGTCGTTACCGGTCGCAATGCCAAGCCCGACCTGATCGCGGCCGCCGATCTGGTAACCGAAATGTCCCTCGTAAAGCACCATTTCGCTGCCGGCGTGAAAGCGCAGCCCGGCATCGAGTTCTGACGTGGCAGCGCGCGCGCTGATGTTCCAGGGGACCGGGTCCGATGTCGGCAAGTCCCTGATTGTTGCCGGCTTGGCGCGGATCTTGGCCGATCGCGGCCTCAGCGTGAGCCCGTTCAAGCCACAGAACATGTCGAACAACGCGGCGGTGACGACGGACGGCGGCGAGATCGGTCGCGCCCAGGCACTGCAGGCGCGTGCCGCCCGCGCAGCGCCAACCGTGCACATGAATCCCGTCCTGCTGAAACCGCAAAGCGAGATCGGCGCGCAGATCGTAGTGCAGGGCCGCGTTCATGGTGCCGCCAAGGCTCTCGCCTATCAACGCTTGAAGCCCGAGCTGATGCGATTCGTTCTCGACAGCTTTTCCCGGCTCAAGCGCGAGGCCGACATCGTGCTGGTCGAAGGTGCCGGCAGCGCTTCAGAAATCAATTTGCGCACCAATGACATCGCCAATATGGGGTTCGCGCGCGCGGCGGACGTGCCGGTGGTGCTCGTCGGCGACGTCGACCGCGGCGGCGTCATCGCAAGCCTCGTCGGCACCAAGGCAGTGATCGCGCCGGATGATGCCGCGATGGTGTGTGGCTTTCTGATCAACAAGTTCCGCGGCGACCCGGCGCTCTTTGCACCCGGGATGGTGACGATTGAGTGCGCCACCGGGTGGCAGCCGCTGGGCCTCATCCCATTTTTTCCCGACGCGCGGTATCTGCCCGCAGAGGATGCGCTGGCGCTCGATCGAAACTCACCGGCGAAACCGGGCGCACGCATACACATCGCTGTGCCAATTCTGCCGCAAATAGCTAATTTCGACGACCTCGATCCATTCGAGGCAGAACCTGCGGTCGAAGTTGTCAGGGTGCGTCCCGGCGCGGCGTTGCCGGGCGACGCGGATCTCGTCATCTTGCTCGGATCGAAGGCGACGATCGCGGACCTTGCAGCACTCCGGCAAGCCGGGTTTGACATCGACATAAGGGCGCATCTGCGCCGCCGCGGAACCGTGATCGGCCTGTGCGGCGGTTACCAGATGCTCGGTCGAATCGTCAGGGACCCCGCGGGCATCGAGGGGCCGCCGGGTGTCGCCGAGGGTTTGGGCTTGCTCGATGTCGAGACCGTGCTGTCCAACGAAAAGTGCCTGGAGCCTGTGCGCGGTGAAGCCGGCGGCATTCCGTTCTCGGGTTACGAAATGCATATGGGGGTCACATCCGGCCCGGATTGCGCACGTCCGTTCGCTCGGCTTTCCGCCGGGGCGCCCGACGGTGCGATGTCGGCCAATGGGCGTGTGATCGGCACCTATATCCATGGATTATTCAATGAAGATCGGCAACGCGCGGCGTGGCTCGCGCGGCTCGGCGCGGGGCCATCGGCGGTTGCCCATAATTCCCTAGTCGAGAACACGCTCGATCGTCTGGCAGCGCATATCGCAGCCCACGTGGATGTCGACCGCATCCTCAATTTAGCGCGATGAAAAGCGCGGCCAGACTCGCGACGAGCCCGATCAGCATGGCGTCGGCACGCCGGAACAACGCCAGTGCCGCCCGTATATCGGCGGCGGTTGCGGCACGGCGGCCGCGTCCCATGATGGCGTCACCGACCCAGATCCCACCGTAGGTGCGTGGCCCAGCCAATGCGAGGTCAAGTGCGCCCGCCATCGCGGCCTCTGGATACCCCGCATTGGGCGATCGATGATGGGAGGCGTCGCGGAGGACGGCGCACCACGCTTCCGCCGTTGCCGCGCGGCTCGTCGTCGCCGCTGCCGCGACGAGCAACAGCGCTGATAACCGCGATGCCGGAAGATTGACGAGATCATCGAGGCGTGCCGCCGCCCAGCCGAAGGCGTGGTGGCGGCGCGTGCGGTGCCCGATCATGCTGTCTGCAGTGTTGATCGCCTTGTAGATGGAACCGCCGACGATTCCGCCTACGGCAAGCCAGAACGCCGGCGCCACCACACCATCAGAGAAATTCTCTGCCAAGCTCTCGATCGCGGCGCGTGCGATCCCCGCCTCATCGAGCGCCTGTGGATCGCGGCCGACGATGCGTGCGACAGCCTTGCGGCCCGCCGCGGGGCCCTCCCGTTCAAGCGCGATTGCGACACGCTCCACGTGGTCGTGAAGGCTTCGCTGGGCGATCAGGGTGCTCGCCGGGAGCGCGGTAAGAACAATACCAAGCGGAAGCCAAAGCAGGCTTCGTTCCAGCACATAGGCGACCATACCGGTAATGCCGACTACAAAAAAAAGCGACACGGCCCCCGCCGCACGCCTGCCCGCGTGGCTCATGTGCTCGCGGTTCAAAATGTCATCGAAGAGGCTAATCAAGCGGCCCATCCATGTCACCGGATGGCCGATTGAATGAATCAGCCAATCCGGATAACCCACCAGGGCTTCGATCAGCAGGGCAAGGAACGCCAGCGTGACGAACATGGAATCTGCGCTCCTGCATGGCGGAAATCTTCAGGCTGCACGACGGCTGTTTCCGGATGCTCCCGAACCATTCATCGACTTATCGACCGGGGTCAATCCTCATTCATATCCGGTGCCGAAGCTCTCGTCCGATGTGTTTGCACATCTGCCGGAGCCTGCCGCGCTCGACCGGCTGGCCGCCACTGCGGCCACAGTCTATGGGGCGCCGTCGCGACATCACGTGGTTCCGGCCCCGGGCACGCAGATCTTGCTGCCGCTGGTCATGGCGCTCCGACCGCCAGGGCGCGCGGCAGTGCTCGGCCCTACCTATGAGGAATTCAGCCGCGTCGCCCGGCTGGCCGGCCACGAGGTCGCCGAGGTTGGAGACATCGGCCAGCTCAAGAGTGCCGACCTTGCAGTGGTGGTTAACCCGAACAATCCGGACGGATGGATTTTCAACAAGCGCGAATTGCTTGATCTCGCCGATGCGCGCAGGCACCGCGAAGGCCTGTTGGTGATCGACGAAGCTTTTATGGACGTCGGACCTGTCGGCACCAGTCTCTGCGGCGAGGTCGCAAGAGGCGACATCGTGGTGTTGAGATCGTTCGGCAAATTCTTCGGGCTTGGCGGATTGCGGCTCGGCTTCGCACTGGCGGCGCCGAACATTGCGGCGCGATTGGCCGCCGCCCTTGGACCATGGGCAGTTGCGGGTCCCGCCATCGCGATCGGACAAACGGCGCTGGCGGATGCGGGATGGTCCAAGACGATGCGTGAACGTCTTGAGGGGGAAGCGCGCCGGCTCGACGCCGTGCTCGTCGAGGCAGGGATTGAAGTCGTCGGCGGGACGTCGCTGTTTCGTCTGGTACGCACGCCCGTGGCCGACCGTCTTTTCCTTCATCTGGGTCGCGCCGGCATCCTGGTGCGTCGCTTCCCCGATCATCCGGCATGGCTGCGAATCGGTCTTCCCGGCAGCGAAGCCGCATGGGATCGGCTGCGCGTGGCGCTTGTGACGTTTTCGTCCTCCCACCGCTCGTTGGCGGAAGCGCCGAATCGTACGACCGGACCCGACGAGCGGCTCAATCCGCCTTCGCGCCCGAGAACTTGACCACCTTGCCCCATTTCTCGGTTTCATCGGCGACCAACTTGCCGAAATCCTCTGGGGAGCCTGGAATCACTGAGGCACTGAGGTCAGCAAACCGCGCCTTGAGCGTAGGATCGGCGAGGCCTGCGTTGATCTCTCGGTTGAGCAGGTCGACGATGTCTCGGGCCGTATTCCGTGGCACGCCGACCCCGTACCATGCGCTTGATTCGTAGCCCGGCACGAAGTCTCCGACCGTCGGAATGTCCGGCAATACCTCCGAGCGCCTCGCCGTCGTTACCGCCAGAGCCCGCAGCTTCCCGCCCCGGACATGTTCGATCGAGGACGGCACGTTGTCGAACATCACCTGCACCTGTCCGCCGATCATGTCGGTCAGTGCCGGCGCGGCGCCGCGATAAGGCACATGAACCATGGTGATACCGGTCATCATCTTGAACAGTTCGCCGGACATGTGGATGGTCGACCCGTTGCCGGAAGATGCCATATTGATTCGGCCCGGATTGGCCTTGGCATAGGCGATGAACTCGGGGACGGTCTTGACCGGGAGCGAGGGGTTCACCTCCATGACATTGGGAAATCGGATAAGGCCCGCAACCGGTGCGATGTCGCGCATGAAATTGTAGGGAAGCCTTTCGTAGAGCGTTGCGTTGATGGCGTTTGCGGGGGCCACAAGCAGGATCGTGTAACCGTCGGGCGCCGCACGCACCACCGCATCAGTACCGATGTTGCTGCCGGCGCCCGGCCGGCTCTCGACGATGAATGGCTGACCCAGTCGGTCCGACAGCCATTGGCCGATCAGGCGCGATGTGATATCAGCCGAGCCTCCCGGAACATAACCGTGGATGAACCGCACTGGCTTGGCCGGATACGCCTGAGCGCAGGCGACCCGCGAAACCGCAGGAGCCGCGGCCACAGCCCCGGCGAATTTTAGAAATTGACGGCGTTCAAGTTTCTTCATGGCGCCTCCAAATGGACGGTTTGGGCAACTCCGTAAAATGCTGACCGCGCCCCGGCATGAGGTAAGCGGCCATCCCATTAAAGCGTTGTTGTCAGCCCGCCGTCGACCGCGATGTCCTGGCCGGTAATGTAAGAGCCGGCTTCCGAGGCGAGCAAGACCGCAAGCCCGGCAAGTTCGTGGGGCTTGCCCCAGCGTCGCAACGCCACCCGGCCGTTCACGAATGCGACAAAGTCCGGGTTCTCAAGCAGCGGAACGTTGAGTTCTGTCTCGAAGTAGCCCGGCGCAATTGCATTGCAGGTGATCCCGTACGTGCCGAGTTCGGCGGCGAGCGACCGGGTGATGCCAGCGAGTGCGCTCTTTGCCGCCACATAGCCATGGATGGTCGCGCGACCACGCCGCGCCGTGATCGAGGTCGTGAAAATGATGCGGCCGTAGCCTTGCCTGCGCATCACCGGCGCTGCGCTCTGTGCCAGGAAGAAACAGGCCGTGACGTTGGTGGCGAGCATCCGGTCCCAATCCTCCGCCGTCCATTCGGCCAGCGCGGCCCGATGGTTCACGCCTGCATTGGCAATGACGATGTCGAGGCGGCCCGTTTGCCCGACGATTGTCTCCACGGTGCGGGAGACGCTTGCATCGGTTACATCGAATGCGGCGGTTTCAACCTTGAGGCCGCGGGCGCGCAGTTTGCCTGCCGCGGCTTCCAGCGTGTCGGCATGGCGGCTGTTGAGGACGACGGTAGCGCCCGCTTCGGCGAGCCCCTCAGCCATTGCGAAGCCGAGACCGCGCGAAGCGCCGGTGACAAGCGCCACGCGCCCGGCGAGCGAGAACAGCGGTATGCCGGCCATGCTTTTCGTTCCCGTTACGAAATCAGATCGTCGCTTCGAGCATGCTGCGCAAATCCGCCGTGACTTCGGGCATGACGCCGAACCAGGCATGAAATGCCGGTCTCGCCTGATGAAGCAGCATGCCGAATCCATTGACGGTGCGATTCCCGCGCAGCCGTGCGGCCGTCAACAGCGGGGTTTCGCGAGGAACGTAAATGATGTCTGAAACCAGCGCGGAGGTCGGCAGCTTATCGAGTGCAAGGTCGAGCGCCGGCTGACCGGCCATGCCCTGGCTCGTGGTGTTGATCAGCATCGCGGCACCGTTGAGTGCGGCCTGGCGATCGTTCCACGCCAGTGCCTTGATGGGCACTCCGAACTCCCGCGCGAGCGCCTGTGCGCGTTCGGGCGAACGATTGACCAAGCGGATCTCCTTCGCGCCCCGGTCCGCCAGGCTCACCAGCACCGCCCGCGCACCGCCGCCCGCGCCAATGACGACGATTGGGCCAACGTCGGCCCGCCAGTCCGGATAAGCCTCCAAAATGCTGTGAATATAGCCAAAGCCGTCGTAATTACGGCCGTCAAGCGAGCCGTCGGATGCGACTACCACGCAATTGATGGCGCCGATTCGCCGCGCCAGCGGATCGACCCGGTCAACGATCTCGAAGGCAGCTTCCTTGTGGGGGATCGTCAGGTTGCAGCCCGCAAACCCCAGTGCCGGAAGGGCACGCAGCGCCGCCCGCAAACCGTCAGCGTGAATGGCAAGCGGAACATAGGTCCCCATAAGACCATATTTGGTGAACCAGTAGTTGTGAATTCTTGGTGAACGCGAATGCGTGACTGGCCACCCCATGATGCCAGCCACCAGGAAACGATCGGGATGAGACATGCGAAAATTCCCTCAGTTCAAAACAAGGATTGATATCAGTATTCTCCGGTGCCGGATGACAACGTGGGCGGCGTTCATAGCCGACCTGCGTTTATCCGCCGCCGCACGGCGGCTCAACAGCGCCGCGACGATTGAACCGCAAACACGGGGGCTGTCATGTGGAACTTGCTGAAGATTTCAGGTCTCGTCGCCCTCTGTGTGATGCCGCCGGCGGCGAGCGCCCAGGATTATCCGAGCAAGCCGATCCGGCTTGTAGTGCCGTTCCCTCCGGGTGGGCCGAACGACATCATCGGGCGTGTGCTCGGACAGAAGATGCAGGACCTGCTTGGACAGTTGATCATCATCGACAACCGCGCCGGCGCCGCGGGCGCTCTTGGCACCGATAACGTGGCAAAATCCGAGCCGGACGGCTATTCGATTGCGATCGCTAGCGCCGGTGCACTGGCGATAAGCACCGCTCTGCAAGAGAAGCTTCTTTACGATCCACTCAAGGATCTCACTCCCATCACTCTCGTCGCCAAGGTGCCGGAGCTGCTGGTCGCCTCCACCACGGTGCCGGTCACCAATGTGAAGGAATTGGTGGCCCTTGCCAAAGCCAAGCCTGGTACGATCAATTACGGGTCGACCGGCCCAGGCAGTATGCCTCACCTCGCCGGCGAACTGCTCCGCACCAGCGCTCAGATCGATATCGTCCATGTGCCCTACCGGGGGGCCGCGCCGGCCGTGAATGATCTCATCGGCCATCAGGTTCAGATCATGTTTCTCGACGTACCTATTCTGCTGCCACAGATCCAGGCCGGCGCCATCCGGCCGCTCGCGGTCGGCGGCCGGTTGCGCGTGCCGTCGCTGCCCGATCTGCCGACGATGAACGAACTCGGTTACCCACAGATCGAGGCCGACAATTGGTACGGTATGGTGTCGCCCGCCCGAACGCCGGGCGCGATTGTGGCGAAGTTAAACGCTGCCGCCATCGCCGCCCTGAAAGCTCCTGAGGTGCAGGAAAAGCTCTCGTCCCAAGGGGCGATCCTGGTCGGCGGAACACCAGAGGAATTTGCCGCCTATATGAGAAGCGAAATCGCCAAATGGGCGAAGGTGGTGCAGACCGCCGGGATCAAGGTCAACTGAATATCCGGTCTTTAATTTAATCGCTCACGATCCGGGATTTATCGTTCACGATCCGGCGCTCGCGTGCAGATAACCACACCTACAACCGGAATCATGTGAATTTCGAATGAAACATGAAAGTCAATGTCCCATATCGATATTTCGCACAAAAATAGTCAAATTATCCACTTATTCCGCCTCTACGGCCGTATCTCACGCGAATCGCCGGGTTCGGAGGTAATAATG
>DATGCX010000443.1:0-2270 GCA_035311445.1 Xanthobacteraceae bacterium
CTGGAGACCGCGTTCAACGTACCGGCGCATTGCGCGTGCTCTTTGCCATCGCAGGGCGCGAGGCCGCCTCTGGGCGTGCCGAAGTGAGAATGCTGTTGGTAATGGTAATAAGCGGCGATCACATCCACCTGGTCGGTAACGGCGTATTTGACGCCGGTCCAATAGACGTCGAAAATCCTGTCAGCAAAACCGGCGGCACCGAACGACGTATTGCTGATATTCGTGTTGTTGAACGCTTGACATCCCAGGCAAACAAAGTCTCCGGCGATATTGGTAAAAGCCATCTGCGGATCGCTGGGCGCCGAATATCGAATCTGTTCGAAGCCCGCATACAACTTCAGGGGTCCATTCGTGTATCTGGCCAGCAGCATCACGGCCGTATTGTCGGAGATCGTTGCCGTGAGCACGGCCGGCAGGAACGGCGGTATCGGGTTTCCATTGGCGTCAGTGCTCCCGCCCAAAACCGTGGTCGATACGGAATCTTTCACGTAGCTATAAATCGCGTCGAACGAGAGCACGCCGTTGGCGAGGTTCGGGATATCGCCGCCCACCCCGACCTGGTAGGCGCCATTGGAGGCGTTGTTCTGCCCGTAGCCACCGAACTGCCAAATCGCCGCCACGCGGGCCTGGCCCACCGTGAGCCGATATTTCAGCGACGTCGTGTGCCTGCAGTTTTCGGTATTGCCGCCGCCGCAGGTTAGTCCCTGCCAGCCGATGGGCGAGAAGGCGTAAGAGGCGCCCATCGGATCGTATTCGAGGACACCATCGTACGTCAGCGAGTTCTGCCGGAATACCGTCAGCGTGCCATAGCTCGGCGAGCTGAGGCCGACATAACCGTTTCCGTTGTACCACTGCCCGGCTCGGCTGGAATCCGCCCACGAGGTTTGCTGGTCCTGGGGAGTGCCAGCGTTGGCATGGGCCGATCCCGGTCCACTGGAGGGTCTGAATGAATAAGGATCGAAGCCGGCGTCCAGGGCAAAGACCACAGAGGTGTCTCCGCCGATCGGCTCGGTCCCCTTGATGCCAATGAACGAATTTTGCAACCCGTTCGGTGCAGCGTCCCACCGCGCGGACCGGCTATATCTCTGGACGATGTATGCGGAACCCGGAGGGCTGCGCGAATCAAACGGCGCGCCGTGAGTCTGGTAGCCGAATCCCGCGTCAACCACGCCGTAGAGCGTGATACCGTACCAGGTCAGCTGGCAGTCCGTTTCGATGAAGTCCCAAAGGCCGGTGCACGTCTTGGGCGCGGCGTTGGCGGCCGACACTCCGCAGCAAGTGCCAGCGGCCGCGAGGATCGTTGCAGCAAAAATACCGAGCTTGGTCATGGCAGCCCCCCTGCCCTAACTTTGGACCATCGTGACTTGGAAGATGTCAGTTGCTAGACGTATTCCAACCTTGGCAGAAACATTTCGATCGAGTGGCGTCCACGCCACAGTTTCTTACACGGGCCTGACTACGATTCTGGGTTTCCTGGCGCGTCACTGCGCGAATGGATCCGCGCCCTAGCGCGGTCACACTGCAATTCCCTCGTGATAGGCGGTCAACCAGCCCAAGGAGCCCGCTGCAAGCTCGTTAAAAGGGCGGCCGGCCGCCGTGCGGGGGAACGGGGCCGGCCGCCGCGTACCCGGGTTCGGGGAGGAAACGCCGGGGAGCGTAACGTAGGCCTCAATCCGAAAACGGAATTTGCCGATATTGTTGCGATTGTTCCGATCTTGCGCGGATCTTCAGCTGAGCGTCTGTTGCGCTGTTCGACCGGGTGGAAACCAGGCCAGCCAGCGCTTACACTTCCGTTCACGCCGTGCACCACGACATCCGGAGGGTCGTCAATGAATCCATCAGCCATGACGCTGGTTGTTGGTATCGGCCTTGGCGTCACCTTCGCCCATGCAAGCCCCTGCGGCGACGAGATTGCACAATTGGAGAAGGCCGTCCGCCAATCCGAAAGCAATCCCGCTGTCGGCCCGACAGCGTCGCAATCGATAGGCGCGCAGCTGCGCCATCAGCCAACGCCGGAATCGGTGAGGCGCGCCGAAGTCGATTCAAGGGCGGGCCTCGACGCGATCTTGACCCGTGCCAAAGCCTTGGACGCAGAAGGCAAGACCGCGGAGTGCATGGAGTTGGTTGGCACCGCCAAGCTCAAGCTCGAATGAGCGTAGCCGGAAAGGATGTCGCGTCTCATCGACATCCTTCGTGCTCGGGCGCGCCGAAATTCCCTGATCTGTCGATGCTCTGAAGTTTAAGCGCCAACAAGGACCTGTCCCAATTTA
>DATGCX010000444.1:0-4655 GCA_035311445.1 Xanthobacteraceae bacterium
AGGTTCCAGTCCGATCACCCGCTGTTCGACCTGCTGGTCATCGACGAGATTTCGAAGCTGCGCAATCCGACCGGGGTGCGCTCCAAGCTGATGGCTAAGTATGCCGAGCGTTGGAAACTGATCTGGGGCCTGAGCGGCACGTTGCGGCCCAACAGTGCGCTTGATCTGTTCATGCCGGCGCGCATCGTGACGCGCGGAAAGCTGTGGGGTCGGTCTTATTATAAATGGCGCGGCTGCAATTTCTATCCGACCGATTTCAACGGTTATGACTGGGCTGCGAAGCCGGGTGTCGAGGACCGGCTCAACCGCGAGATCGCTCCTTGGATAACGACGATCGGCGCCGCCGACGCGCTGGAACTTCCAGCGTTGACGGTGATCATCGACAAGGTCGAATTGCCCGAGGAAGCACGGCGGCAGTACAATCATATGCGGAAAAAACTGATAACGGAGGTCGGCGACGACATGACTGTTACCGCGGCTTCGATGGCAATCGCCACCGGCAAGCTGGCGCAGATCGCCAACGGTTTCATCTACGAGAGCGATGAGCCGGGCGAAGAAAAGCGAAAGACCGCTCCGGTGCCACACTGGATTCACGACGCCAAGCGGGAATGGCTGACCGACCTCGTCGAGAGCGCGATGGCGCCGATGCTGCTGGTTTATGAATTCGTCGAAGACTTGGCGTTGCTGCGCGATGTGCTCGGCGTCGATCTGCCTTACCTTGGCGCCAGCATCGGCGACGCTGCGGCCGCCCGCAACATCGAAGACTGGAATGCCGGCCGGTTGCCGTTCTTGGCGCTGCATCCCGCCAGCGGTGGTCATGGCTTGAACTTGCAGCATGGCGGCGCCGACATGGCGTGGCTGGCGCCGACCTGGAGCCCTGAATTGTGGGAGCAGACCATCGCACGGCTGCACCGCAGCGGCCAGACCAAGCCGGTGATGGTGCGGGTATGCGTCGCCGAATATACGGTCGACGAGATGAAGCTCGACCGCGTGCATTTCAAGATGAGCGCGCAACAGGCGTTTGAACGCTTTCTGCAGAGGAGCCAGAAAAAATGATGACACCACTTGCGCCGATCGCTGACCGCTTCGTCTTCTCGTTCTGCGGCGATTGTCCGAACGCACATATCCTGTACTTCGACAAGGACAATCACCCGATCGCCCAGGCCACCATGAGCCGTGCGCAGGCGCTGAGCATCGCCGAAGCGATCGACAACAATGATCCGAATTTCAAGTGAGGCAATGTTATGACATCGGCCAGTTACCTTTTGAAACCCAAGGTTGCCATGTCGATGTCCGGGCCGACCACCGAGCCCCCTGTTACCCATGCAGGAGATGTCGGCCCGATCTATGACGGAGGCCATTTCGATGTTGAAACCCAGAACCCCGATGCCACCGTCTCGGGCCGGCCTAAGAGCGATTGTCACCCAACACCGCGTTGCCGGTCCGCCACTTTCTGAAAGGAGCTGAACCCATGACAGAAACTGCACTCTCGTCGGCCATGAAACGCGCTGGCCTCAACGTCGCAGCCTCGGCGCTCTATATTGCGGCAGCCGAGGCGTTGTGTGACCGGTCTTTGCCCGAGGCATTGCGCACATTCACCAAGCACCTCAAGGACAAGCCGGCGCTGCTCGATGCGCTGGCGCTGCCGTTTCTGCGAGACGTGCAGAATGACATGAAGAACAAGCCCGGCCACGATCAGAATGAAACCCAGACGCTTGTTGCCGGGCCCGGACGCGGCCAGAGGCTGAATGAAACCCAGGCCGCTTCTGTCGCGTCCGTTCCAAAAGGCGGCCAAACAAGTGGTGATGCCCATGCGTCAGCTGCCGCCGCGGGCAGGGGCCTTGCCCCTGTTTCCGCTGGTCGTCGCGAGGCGGCCAAGCGCGCCGCTCGTGCCGAGGTCGATGCACTCGACCCCATCTTCAAGCGCCGGATCGGATCGACTTATGTCGGCAACTTGAAATGTTATGAACTGCAAGAGATCGCCCGCAACCAGAGTTTGACCGCGGCGCAAGCACTGGAGCGTGGTGTCATTGCGACCGAGAATTTTTTTCTGTGCATTCGCTTGAGCAGGGAAGCTATCCCGTCGAGTGACGACGCACGGGTGCGCGACATCGTCAACGCCAGGAAGTTCGCGAAAATCTTCCAGGAAGCGCAGGTCGACGCCGCGGAGTTCATCGCTGCGCAGGAAAAGCGGCACGTCCACAGCATGCAAAGTTTTGACCGCAGAGTGGACGCCCAGAATGCTCAAGCTTGAGAGGACCTGGAGCCATCGGTCCGTTGATACCCACAAGTCGAATGCTCCGGCCGCGCCCGGCCACTCCGGTGATGATAACCACGCCGTTCTTGCCGGGCGCACCAATTCGGCGGCCAACAGTCGTGTGATACCCAGGAGCATGCTGCTGCCGAGCGCCCCCGACCACTCGATGTCTGAATCCCAATCGAAGGTTGTCGGGGGCGACAATTCTGGCGGCCACTTGCTCGGTGAAACCCACACCACGCTTGTCGCCAGTGGCGTCGCGGACCAGGGGAATATTGAAGCCCAGGATAGCGATGTTCGCGACGCCATCCTTCAGATGACAGGAGATCGAAAATGTCCAAGCACAAAGGAAACCGGGGTCAACCCAGAACTGATACCCAAGAGACCGTTGCCCCGGCCGCGCCCGACCACGGAACCTTTGACACCCATGCTCAGCATGCCGGGCGCACTCATTCGGCGGCCACTCCCGCATTGAAACCCACCGAGGCGATGCCGTCGAACGCGCTCGACCACCCGTCGTCTGATACCCATGAAGTGCGTGTCGAGCGCACCAATCTCGGCGGCCAGAAAACAAGTGACGCCCACCTACTGGCTGCCGCCGACGCCCCCGGCCAGAAATCCGCTGATACCCATGCTGTTCGTGTCGGGGGCGACAATCCTGGCGGCCAGCTGTCGTATGATAACCAAAGTATCGATGCCGCCAGCGGCGTCGCGGACCAGTCCAAAGGTGATACCCAAATCTCGGGTGTCCGCGACGCCGTGCTTTCCATTCGTATTGCTCATCGCCGTCGCCGATATGCGATGAAACAACAACAAGGGATCGATCGTCGCTGCGAGAGCTATATCCGCTCCAATTATACCGACTGGCGCCCCGACATGGGTGACGATGATCGCGAGCGCATCCGCAAAGAGGTTCAGGCGCATCTCAAGCGCGCGCGGTCCGGAGAGCATGAGGACGCAGGTCTCGTCGAGCTGGTGCGACTCACCGATCGTATTCGCGAGCCTGTCGATCTGATCCGGTCCGAGCAGGAGCGGATCATGGAAAAGCTTGCGGAGCGGTTGCCGGGGTGGAGTTTCGTCAAGAGTGTCAAGGGTGCTGCGGCATTGGGCTTTGCGACCATCGTCGCCGAGTGCTCGGCACTCAACCGTGAGACCGGCGAGGTCACAACGCTGGATGATTATGCCAACCCGTCAAAGGTCTGGAAGCGGCTTGGTTTTGCACCCTATGACGGCCGCGCAGGGTCGACATGGAAGCGCGACAAATGGCGCCCGCGTGCTTTGACGAACGAGGAGTGGATCGCCAATCCGTTCTCGGGTGAGCGCTATGCCTTGATCATCATGATTGCGGAATCACTGTTCCGTCATCAGTGGCAGAGCGCCGAGAAGGCTGGCACGGATGAGGGACAACCGATCGGACCTTATGGTCAACTCTATGCAGATCGGCGACGGGTGACAGCGGTGACGAATCCTGAATGGAGCAAACTGCACTCCAAACGCGACGCCACGCGGTACATGATGAAGAAGTATCTTCAACATCTTTGGAGTGCGTGGCATGATGAGACACGAGCGGCCAGAACGTGGTTGAAACCCAGGGACTAAATGCCGCTCGCAGCGTCCGGCCAGGATCACAGCGACATCCAGAGACCACTTGCCGGGCGCACCAAAAAGCAGGCAACCCATGCCACTGACATTCGATGAGCTGCGGCTCGGCAATATCGTCCGCCAGCGCCAATGGGACCCCGCCGGCAAAATCAGCGAGTTGTTCCACGCCGTCGAACTGGGCGGCGAAGCTGGCGAGGCGCTCAACGTCGTCAAGAAAATGCAACGTGAAGCCTGGGGCTTGCGCGGCAGCCGCGCCACCGTGGCCGACCTCGCCATGGAGCTGGCTGATGTGATCATCATTGCCGATCTGCTGGCGTGGAAATTTGGTATTGATCTCGGCGCTGCGGTGCGCGCCAAGTTCAATGCGTCATCGGAGAAGCTCGAACTCGATGAGAGGCTGTGATGAGTGTATTGATCTGGGACGACGAAATACTCGCCGCCGTCAAAACACTGGTGGCAGAGGCACATACCAAACCGCTCGTGCTAAGTGAGGTGAGGCGGCTCGCCGTTCCTGACCAGAACAAGTTTGAGCTGGCACTGGAAGACCGCAAGGAGTTGCCGCCGACGAAACAGATCGTGATCGGCAGCTACCATTGCGCCTACAGCTGCGAAGAGCACCCCGGCGGATTGTGCCGTCATTTGTCAGTCTCGGTGTCGACGCCCGGTAAGTTGCCCAACGTCCCAGCTGTGACACAGTTGATGGATATGTTCGGTTTCGACCGCAAAATCAAACCGACGATATGGTTGGAAGAATTCGAGCCTGGACACAAAGCCGTCAACCTGCTGCAGCTCCTGG
>DATGCX010000445.1:0-15215 GCA_035311445.1 Xanthobacteraceae bacterium
TGGCCTCAAGGTGATCCAAGCGACCGGCTCCACCTTGGCATCGGCAATGAGACGAAACCGGAATCGCTGCACGATCATGGCCAGCGCAACCAGTGCCTCCTGCATTGCAAATCCCACGCCGATGCAGACTCGCGGGCCGGCGCCGAACGGCAGATAGCCGAAGCGCGGCACCAGCGCGCGGCGATCGGGGGCGAAGCGTTCCGGCTCGAACAGATCGGGCTCCTCCCACAGCAGGCGATGCCGATGCAATACCCATGGGGCGATAACGACCAGCGAGCGCCGGCGAACTTCAACGTCGCCCAGGCGATCCGATCCGATCGCCTGACGGCTCAAGAACGGCACTGGCGGATACAGCCGCATCGCCTCCTCGATCACCATCCTGGTGAACACGAGTTTGGGAATGTCCTGGGAGGCCGGAACATTACCGTTGAGCACTGAGTCGACCTCTCGGGCGAGCCGCTCATACGCCCATGGAAACTCCGATAGCAGGAATAGCGCCCAGCCAAGGGCATTGGCAGTCGTCTCGTGGCCTGCCCCAATGAACGTGACCAGATTGTTGTGGATGACCTCCTCGCCAAGTCCGGAACCGGTCTCCGGATCGCGCGCCTGCATCAATAGCGTGACGATATCGCGCGGCTTTTCGGACGCGGTCTCGCGCGCACGACGGCGTTCCAGCAGCCGGTGCACCTCGTTGCGGAACACCCTGGTAGACGAGCGCGCGCGCCAGTGGGCGGGCCGCGGGAGCCAGGATGGAATTTTCAGGAAATCCCACAAATCAATCCGGCCGAGCACCGCAAAATAATGGCTTATTGCGGCCCTCATGGCTTCGGGGCTGGTTTGCAGTTCGCTCGAAAACACGGTTCGTGAAATGATCTCGTATGTCAGTCCCGTCATTTCGCCTGCCATGTCGATGATTGTGCCGTCGGTCGCGGCGATCTCGAATCGCGCCAGCCATTCGCCGACCGCCCCGACCATGACGGGCAGATAATCGGCCACCGCCTGCGGCTGAAACAGTGGGGCCAGTGTTCGGCGCTGGAATTTCCAGTCTTCTCCCTCGGCCGTCAGCAGACCGCGGCCCAGTCCCGGCCCAAGTTTTTCCAGCTGGAGCCGATCCTTGGGATAGTTGCCGAAATTGTCGAGGAAGACGCGCCGAATGGCATCGGGCGCGTTGACCACAATCACATCGCCCAATGGGCCGCGATCGACGAGGATGGCTGATTCGTAGGCTTCCTGGCGCCATGATGTGATCGGATTGGTGCGCAAGGCACGGTAATAGCGCCATGGCCCGAGCCTACCGGTCAGCGGAACGGGCGCCGGCGGGCGTCGGCGATCACGGAATGGCAGTGGCGAAGACGCTGCGCGCTCGTTCATTGCGCCCTCCCTCGCGATATGGTGCCGCGGTCAAGAGCCTACCAGAACTCCTCGCCGGCGTGGAAATGGGATCATCGCCGACGACGCGGCTTCCTGTTCCTTGCCAAGTCGCGATCGTCCGAGGTATTCGTGTCTCACAAGGGAGGGCGCGCAGATGGTTCAGATCAACGTCAAGGTCAACGGACGTGCCGTGTCGCGGCAGGTCGAGGATCGAACTCTCCTGGTCGAGTTCGTGCGCGAGACGCTGGGCCTGACCGGGACGCATGTGGGATGCGATACCGGGCAATGCGGGGCCTGTGTTATCCATTTGAACGGCCGCGCAATCAAGTCATGTACCATGATGGCGGCGCAGGCGTCCGGTGCCGAGATCACGACGATCGAGGGCCTGGCCAAGGGTGACCAACTTCATCCTATGCAGGCGGCATTTCACCGGCATCATGCGCTGCAATGTGGCTTCTGTACGCCCGGCATGATCATGACCGCAGTCGACCTGCTCAATCGGATTCCGCATCCCGACGAGGCCACGATCCGCGCCAATCTTGACGGCAATCTGTGCCGCTGTACCGGGTATCACAACATCGTCAAGGCGATCGCGGCTGTTGCCCAGGGCGGCGGTGCAAGCGCGTAGGGAGGAGCGCACATGGCACATGATGGCATCGGGGCGCGAGTCCCGCGCAAGGAAGATCGGCGCTTCATCACCGGCCAAGGTAATTATACCGACGACATCCCGGTGAAAAATGTCACTCACGCGGAGTTCGTCCGCAGCCCACATGCCCATGCGCGGATCGTGCGCATCGACACGTCCGCGGCGCTGGCCGCGCCGGGCGTCATCGGCGTGCTCACCGGCACGGAACTCGCGGAGGACAAGGTTGGCGGCCTGATCTGCGGTTGGATGATCCACTCGAAGGACGGCTCGCCCATGAAGGCCGCCCCCTACGCGCCCCTGACCCCGGACGTGGCGAGGTTCGTCGGCAATGCGGTGGCCGTTGTGGTGGCCGAGACCAAGAATCAGGCGCGCGACGCCGCCGAGCTGATTGAGGTCGAATACGAAGAGCTGCCGGCCGTCGTCGACCCCGCCAAAGCCCAGGCGCAAGGCGCTCCGCAGATCCACGCCGAGGCCCCGGGGAACACCATCTACCAGTGGTCTCTTGGCGACAAGGACGCAGTCGATCGGGCGTTCGCGGGCGCCGCACATCGCGTCGATCTCGATCTCATCAATAACCGGCTGGTACCCAACGCGATCGAACCCCGCTCCGCGACGGCGGTTTATGATCGTGCCGAGGGTCGCTTCACGCTCTACACCACCTCGCAGAATCCCCACGTGACGCGTCTTGTTCTGTCGGCATTCATTGGGCTTGCGCCCGAGCACAAGCTGCGCGTGGTGGCGCCCGACGTCGGCGGCGGATTCGGATCGAAGATCTTCATCTATCCGGAGGAGACCGTATGCCTGTGGGCGGCCCGGCGGCTCGGTGTACCGGTGAAATGGACCGCTGATCGCAGGGAGAGCTTTCTGACCGACGCCCACGGCCGCGACCACGTCACCCACGCCGAGATGGCGTTCGACGGCAATCAAAAGATTGTCGGACTGCGCGTAAAGACCATCGCCAATCTCGGCGCGTACATGTCGACCTTCTCGTCGAGTGTGCCGACCTACCTCTATGCGACGCTGCTCTCCGGTCAGTACGACATTCCGGCCATCTATGCGGAGGTCGACGCGGTCTACACCAACACCGCGCCGGTCGACGCCTACAGGGGCGCGGGACGACCGGAAGCAACCTATGTGCTGGAACGCCTGATGGATGTCGCGGCGAGCCGCTTGGGCGTCGGCCCTGCGGAGCTTCGGCAAAAGAATTTCATCCGCAGCTTCCCGCACCAGACGCCGGTGATCATGACCTATGACACCGGTGACTATGAAGCGAGCCTTGATGCCGCGCTCAAGGCTGCGCGATACAGTGAATTCCCTGCCCGCCGCAGCGAGGCGAGTGCAGGGGGCAAATTACGAGGCATCGGCCTCTCCTGCTACATCGAAGCATGCGGCATCGCGCCAAGCCAGGCGGTCGGATCACTGGGAGCCGGCGTCGGCTTGTGGGAGTCGGCCGAGGTCCGGGTCAATCCGGTCGGAACCATTGAAGTGCTGACCGGCTGTCATAGCCATGGTCAGGGACACGAAACCACCTTCGCGCAGCTCGTCGCCGAACGCTTCGGCGTCCCGATCGACCAGGTCAGCATCGTTCACGGCGATACCGACAAGGTCCAGTTCGGGATGGGAACCTACGGTTCGCGCTCCGGCGCCGTGGGCATGTCGGCGATCAACAAGGCCCTGGAGCGGGTCGAGGCCAAGGCCAAGCGCATCGCCGCGCATCTCATGGAAGCGGCCGAATCCGATGTTGAGCTTGCCAATGGCGAGTTTGTCGTCGTGGGGACCGACAAGAAGATCGCCTTCGCCAATGTCGCGCTCGCCGCGTACACGGCCCACAACCTTCCGGCCGGAACCGAGCCGGGCCTGAAGGAAGGCGCGTTCTACGATCCCCAAAACTTCACGTTTCCGGCCGGTACCTATGTCTGCGAGGTCGAAGTGGATCCGAAGACTGGCGAGGTCACGATCATCCAGTTCACGGCTGCCGACGACTTTGGCACGGTCATCAATCCAATGATCGTCGAAGGCCAGGTGCACGGTGGTCTCGCGCAAGGGATCGGCCAGGCGCTGCTTGAGGGGTGCAGGTACGACACGGACAGCGGACAGCTCATGACCGCGACCTTCATGGATTACGCGATGCCGCGGGCGCGTGATCTCGTGTCGTTTTCCGTCAGTACGACGGTGACGCCCTGCAAGACCAATCCCTTGGGAGTGAAAGGTTGCGGGGAAGCCGGCGCAATCGGTTCGCCTGCTGCCGTCATCAACGCCATCACCAATGCACTTGGGATTGAGCGGCTCGATATGCCGGCCACTGCACAGCGGGTTTGGCAGGCCACGCGCGCGCATTGAACGCCCGCAGCGGCCGATTAGGGGGAACGCACAATGTACCAGACAACCTATGTCCGGGCCGGCAGCGTTGCCGAGGCCCAGCACCTGCTTAGTGATCATCCGGAGGCAAAGCTGCTTTCAGGTGGACAGACTCTGGTCCCCACGCTCAGGCAGCGGCTCGCGCGTCCCAGCCATCTGATCGATATCTCGCATCTTGCGGACCTGCGCGGTATCTCCCTGGAAGGTGATCAGGTGGTGATCGGCGCCACGACTACGCACGCGGAGGTGGCGGCAAACGATGTTGTCCGGCAGAGAATCCCCGGTCTCGCACAGCTCGCTGGCCTCATAGGCGATCCACCGGTGCGCCACCTCGGCACGATCGGCGGCTCGATCGCCAACAATGACCCGGCCGCCGATTATCCGGCCGCCGTGCTTGCTTTAAAGGCGGCAGTCCACACGTCGGAGCGCACGATCGGCGCCGATAATTTCTTCACCGGCCTGTTTGAAACGGGGCTCGATCCCGGAGAGATCATCGTGCGAGTCTCGTTTCCTGTTCCACAGAAGTCCGGTTACGAGAAATTCCACCAGAGCGCTTCGCGCTTTGCGCTGGTCGGTGTGTTCGTGGCGGTCCTCGCGGATGGTTCGGTTCGCGTCGCCGTTACGGGCGCTGGTCCTTGCGTCTTTCGGGCGGCTTCAATAGAGGCATCGCTCGCCAACAATTTCGCTGCCGAGGCCGCCGAATCCGCCTCTATCAGCGCTGAGGGATTGAATTCGGATATACATGGATCAGCGGAGTACCGCGCCCATCTCGTCCCGGTTCTGGCGGGGCGAGCAGTCAGCGGCGCACGGTAGTCGCTCGGTTCAGCCAATCTGAAGTGATCGGACCGTAACGAGGCGATAGCAATGGGACTCGTACCGACGGAAAATGATGTAGGGGCGACCCTTGTGGTTGCCCCGTTGCGGGATGCAACGTAGGGCGACCACAAGGGTCGCCCCTTTGGCGCTAACTTAACGCTGTGCTGTGCCGCTGGGACTCCCTCCCCCTTGTGGGGGAGGGTCGTGCCACGCGGCACAGCCTTGCTCCCTTCCTCGACCCCCACCCCCACCCCTCCCCACAAGGGGGAGGGGAGGAGTTCGCGGCGCCGTTGCAGCGTAAGTTAGCGCAAATGAGGGTCGCCCATACAGCGGGCGATGTTGGAGGATGCTGCTTGTGGGGCCCCTCCGTTATCATTTGGTCGATGCCCCAAATCCATCAGATTGGCTGAAGCGATCGACTAGAATGCTTCTCAATTGGACTGACTACACCGCTGTCATTGCCGGGCTTGTCCGGGCAATCTAATATCCTCGGCGGTGTTGATGGACCGTCGATCCCCGAATCAGTCGGCGGATGGGGTGGCGATAGCATAGCGGGGGCATCCCCAGCACTGAGCGAGAAGTCTCATGGATATGACCGGAACCCAGCACATCGAAGCGCCGCGCGACGTCGTGTGGGCGGCGCTCAACGATGTCGAAGTCTTGAAGCAATCGATCCCCGGTTGCCAGTCGATCGAGAAGGTCTCTGATACCGAGATGAACGCCAAGGTGACCCTCAAGGTCGGTCCTGTGAAGGCCACTTTCGCCGGCAAGGTAACATTGTCCGATCTCGATCCTCCCAACGGCTACACAATCACTGGCGAGGGATCAGGCGGTGCTGCGGGCTTTGCCAAGGGCAGCGCCCTGGTCCGCCTGGTGGAGGACGCCGGCGCGACCAACCTCAACTACGAGGTGAAAGCGCAGATCGGCGGCAAGCTTGCCCAACTGGGCTCACGGCTTATCGACGCCACCTCGAAAAAGCTCGCCGCTGAGTTTTTCGAGAAGTTCAGTGAGGCGGTTGCACCGACACAGGAGACCGAGGCGTCCGAAGCCGCCCCACCGGAGAAGAAAAAGGGCTGGTTCCGCAAATTGATCAAGAAATAGCTCGACGCGCTGGACTGCTCATATTTGCGCGAACGCGGTGCCGTTGTCGTCGTGCGCGATTCAAAAAAATACTGACAGCATCCGCGCGGGATATCGGAGGGGGCCGCATGCGATCACGTTTCCAAGCAGCCCGTTGCCCGGCGCCGGAAACTTTGGCACGGTCGACCGTCAGATAGCCGACCGTGGCCGCGCTATGGCCGCGGATTAGCCTTGTGCTGCAGGGCCTCTCGTAAAGCCATTGTATATTGCTCTAACTGAGCGACAGTATTCCGCAATCTGCAATTCTCTTCTTCTAGGAATGCCAGCAAGCTAATTGGCTGACACTCGGATTTTCCGTGGTGCTGTTGTGTTCTTGGCTCTACGTTCTTAGTTTTTAACACGGATATCGCACTCATGGCAGCCTCCTACTTTGCCTTTTACTTTGCTACGCAGCATTGCTTTTTACTACGGCTCTCAACTACTTTCTTCACACGCTAACACTACTGCCTACAGTCCAGTGCTAACGCTACTCGCTACAGTCAGGTATTGTGCGCTATCTCCTGAGTCCAAAGATTAACGGGATGGGTTAAGGCCATCTTAACCTTGACGTTGTGATGACGTTTCATCAGATGGTTGAATCCAGAACTTGGATGGATTTCGTGACAGGTGGGAAAAACATAACGAATACTACAGCGGTAGTCGAATGCTCCAACAACCCATAGATTGCGAATCGAGACATAACAACCTCTGCGCTATCCGCGTCGGCAGAGCTGCCGCGCCCCGCAGGCCAAGGCCAGTCCACGCTGCAAAAAAATGAAGTTCCAGCGAGCACGGCGATCCAAAATCGCAAATCCTGACTCAGAAATCGCAAGGCCTGACTTGGAAAGAGGCCCGCAAACAGAGCCTTTCGCGGTCCGCGCGCAGTCACATCAACCCCCCTCTCCTATTGTCGGCAAATTGTCAGGTTCAGTATGGTACCATGTTGATCCGCGAAGGGATGCGTAGGTCTGAATCTCGACCCTCAGCGTTGAACCACAGGTAGAGAGCGCAAACAATCGTACAAAGGTCGGTTTTTGCTCAAAGTTTAGCCGCAGCTTCCATTTGTAGCCAAATGCCTCGGTTTGCATTTAAGATCAGCTACATTGCTTGAACTTGCATGGCTCGGACGATCCTAAAAGTTGGCCGCTCTTGCCAACCTGCGCAGCGCCAGCAAGGAAATCGCGCTTCTTCGAGAACTCATCCGGGAGTCGTGCCAGTCGGTTCGTGCCGTTCGACCTCGGCGAGGTCGACAAGATCCAGCCATTTCGTCGCCGGATTGCGTAAGAGCTTCGGGCCAATCTATGGGCTGGTGAACAATGCCGCTTTGGCTACCGACTGTGCCCTGTCGCTGATGCCGAATTCCAAAATTGCGGAACTGGTGCACACCTTTTGCCAAAGCTTACGAATGTGCCCTGGCCTCACGTGCTGTGAGCAGCCCGTAGTCGCTGCTTTGCCGTGCTTTCGTTTGGTGACCCTGTTTCAGGTGTAATGGATTTACCTGAACCGAATTCTTTTTCTACCAACTGCCTGATATCATCTTCCAAAGAGGCGATGTTCACATTTGGAAGCCCTGTCATGGTACGTTCCTTATGGATACGCACCCCAGCAACGTCATGCTGCACTTTTTGGTGACGAACGGAAGCATGCAAAGGTTAAGGCAACCCACCGGCCCCGCCACCATCAAGGAGACGGCCATGGGTGGGCGAAGATCATTAGGCTGCCCATAGTCGTGATACATTGCCAATGCGGATTCGACCTGTGAGGGTGCCGTGTCCCCCCCTCAATGGCCTTGGCATCTATGGTGTCGCCAATCACCGCTTCAACGAGCCGGCGGTTCACTTCAGTTGGACGCTGCGGTGCGCGGTTAAATCCCTCAACTATCTGGGCCGGGTCCAAGCGAAAGTTTCCCGGAAAAACCTGATCTGATATCCAATATTGCCTTCTTCTAAAGAGACCGGCGTCTTTTGGCTCAATGACATGGTTGCGCTTCGATAGGCGAAAAACGCCGTGCCGATCGCCATCGAACCGAACCCACCGCGTCGTCAAATCGTTTACCACCCGCTCAGTGATGCAGGAGCGAGCGGTTGCGGCATTGGAAATCTGGGCAAGCAGTGCGCTCAGTTCAACGTCGCGATTCGCCGTCAGTCCCTGACCACTGCGCGACATCGCCGACTGCCCGGGTCGGGTGGTGAACATTACCGCGACAAGAACAAGAGCAACCGGAGGAGCGTTGCAAGGGCGTGTACTTCATTCGGAGGGGCCGGTGCCTGTCTTAGTTGAGAAATATCCATTGAGCGATGTGACCCCCGCGTTCCCTCAAAGCGGACGCAATATAGCGTCGAAAAAACGTCATGGAGATCAGTCGAAATATCTCAACATTGGGCTCATCAACAATATGCCGGATGCCGCTATGGAAGCCACGGCAAGGCAGTTCGTTCAACTGCTGGGAGCGGCAGCCGATGGGATCGTCATCCGCTTGAAGCTGTTCTCAATGCCCGGAATACCTTGCAGCCAATGGCGACGTGAGCATCTCAGCACCTACTATTCGAAATTTCATAGTCTTTGGGACAGTCGCCTCGATGCCTTGATCGTAACGGGCACTGAGCCGCGGGCCGCCGACCTCAGGGATGAACCGTATTGGAAATGCCTTACGGAAATTATCGAGTGGGCGGAAGAAAATACGATCGCGACGGTGTGGTCTTGCCTCGCAGCCCACGCGGCTGTGTTGCATCTCGATGGCATCAGGCGGGCGTCCCTTGCCGAGAAATGCTTTGGTCTATTTCAGCATAAAAAAGTACAAGACAGTCGGCTGTTGCGAGGACTGCCTGCTCGTATTTCAACCCCGCATTCCCGTTGGAACGAAATACCGGAGGACGCTCTCGCCTCGTCCGGGTACCGCGTTCTCACCAAATCGGCCGCAGCGGGAGTCGACATGTTCGTGAAAGAGGGAAAGAGCCTCTTTGTATTTTTCCAGGGGCATCCCGAATACGACGCCGACACCCTGGCCCGCGAATATAGACGCGATGCCGGACGGTTTTTGCGCAGTGAGCGGCCCAATTATCCGCTCATGCCGAAAGGCTATTTCGACAAGCAGACAGCAGACATGCTCGAAGCGTTCCACGCGCGTGCCCTCTTGGACCGCCGCGACGAAATGCTGTCCGAGTTCCCAATCGCAATGACAGCCCGCACTCTGTCGAACACCTGGCAATCACAAGCGTCGTGCGCATGCCGCAATTGGCTGAGTTACGTTGTCGAGCATAAGGCGTCGAGACTCAATATGGCCCGTTCAGGTACGATATGCCTGGAGAGCATCAGCTGACGAAGCCCGGCAGGGCGCGATCGGAATCCATTGTCATCAAGTCAGCGGATACGAAACCAGACATGAGCACGGCGCTCGATTCCTGCGCACTTGGCCCGCTCACGTCGCCACCTTCTCCGAGTTGCCGGCTGCGCGTGCGTGAGATCACCAGGGCCGATCACGACCGGTAGATTAAGGATGGGGCCCGATTTGCCCGACCGCTGGGACGATTCCTGCTGTTGCGGGGAAAGCTTGTCATCAGCATAGACTCCAACGGCCCGATTGCCGGATTGATAGGCACGTATATCGAGGGAAAAATCACCTCGGTCTTTAAGGGGCCGCACCGCGCCGTCTGGGCGACATCTCCTATACGCAAGCCGCAATGTTTCCTTGGCCCTGGGCGGCCGGTGCCAACCCGTCAGCGCTATGATTCTCGGAGGTCATGGCCGGGCCTGTCCCGGCCCCTGATTATTGTGCTCCGAGCCTTAAGTTTTCGCGGTCGCCGGGACAGACCCGGCGACGACACCGGCATGTGATCGAAGCGGCTGAAATCCGCTATAGCTGCATCTGGCCCTTCCGGATGCGATCATATAGCTCCCGGTCCATCGCAACATAGGCGCCGCGATCAGGGTCATTCACGTAGAGCGCATCCGGACACCTGTCCGGATCGTATCCGTCTGCATCTCGCCGCTTCAACTGCTTGAAGGTTGGCGTAACGTCGATCTCCTTGCGAATCAGCAACAAGACCGGGTGGGCATATTTGGGCAGGTGCCGCGCAAGATGCTCACGAAACGCGCAAAAATCGATTGCGCTGGAGCACACGATTTCGGCCATGCCGGCGCGTCCGTCGGCGCCGGGTACCGCCACGCCATACACGTTGGCATCCACGATACCGTGAAATGCCGTGATGGCGGCCGCCACTTCCGACGTCGCGACATTTTCGCCCTTCCAGCGGAACGTATCGCCGATGCGGTCGACGAAATAGTAAAAGCCGCCATAGTCCCGGCGCATGAGATCGCCGGTGCGAAACCAGGCATCGCCACGCGCGAACACGTCGCGCAAAATCTTTTTTTCAGTTGCCTCGCGATCCGTATAGCCGTCGAAACGGGCGTCGTCGGAAATCCGCCCGATGGCCTCGCCGGTCTCGTTCGCAGCGCAGCCGATGCAGAACCCGTTTTTGTCGCGCAGGATCTCATTGCATTCGATGTCGAACCTTACCAGAGCGAGAGCGGGGCGGTGCGCAATGAACGGCGCCATGCGACCGATGGCCCCTGGTCGGCCTTCGACATTGAACAGAGACACGTTGGCTTCGGTTGCCCCATAGAACTCGAGAATCTGCGGGATGTGAAATCGCTGCCGGAACGCCTCCCAGATGTCGCCGCGTAGCCCATTACCGCAGCACAGCCGCAGACGGTGCTGCGTTTCGTGGTGGTGCGTGGGCGCACGCAGGAGATAGCGACACAATTCGCCAATGTATTGGAACAGCGTGCAGTCGAAACGCACGACGTCTTCCCAAAAGCGGCTGGCTGAGAATTTTTCTCGGATCACCACCGAACCACCGACGACCAATACCGCGCCAGTCGCAACTGCGCCGCCCACGCTGTGATACATCGGCAGGCAGTTGTACATGCAGTCGGCCGGTCCGGTCTCCATCATCCCGGCAAACCAGTGGGTCCATATCATCAGCCTGTAATGGCTGATTTTTGCTGCCTTAGGCAGGCCCGTCGTGCCCGATGTGTACACATAGAGCGCGAGGTCATCGATGCTGGGAGGGGAGCTTTCATGCCCAGTGAGCGGAGCACCTGGAAAATTTGCGATCTCGGCCGCCACATCCGGATAATGCGGCGGACCCGCGCCATGCGACCAGATCATTGCGGATGTAGCGAGGAACGGGCGTGCATTTTCGAGGATTTCGGTCCGATCCGACGCCACGATGATGTGCTTTGGAGCCACGACGTCAACGCAGTGAGCCAACGACATGGCCACAAGATTGGTGTTAAGAAGCGCGACCACGCCGCCGATTCGGGTGATGCCGAGCCAGATCGCCATGTATTCTGGCCTGTTCGTCATCAGCAGGCAGACCGTATCGCCTGCCTGAACATCGTGCGCCCGTGCCCACCGGGCATAGCGGTTAGCGCGTTCGTTCAGCGCGTAAAAGCTCAGGCTTTCGCCATCTGCCAGCAGGGCCGGTGAATCGCCAAATTTTCCCGCTAATTCTTCAATCACAGACGGAAAGGTGCGCCAGCGCGCCTTGGCGATCGGCGCTGTCAGTTCCAAGGCGCGCAACCACGCCCGCGACGCGCGCTTATCACGTGGCGCCGCTGTTTCGGTCTTGTCGGTATGACCCGCCATCATCGACCCGAATTCCCATATAACATACCGCCTCGCCTGGCATAACATTTTAATGTTAGTTTATCGCACGGCTCGACATCGCAATGGCAACTCTATGACGTCGTCAAGCCATCAGGTATCCGAGAACTGCCTCGCTTTTGCAAGGACTTGATGCACGAACATGATGACCTAAACAGCTGACAATGGGCTTAACGGTTAAGGGTGTCTTATGGAAATTCTGGCATCCGTATTGTCGATCGCTGTCCCAACAATTAGAAAAGGTCCCCATGATCTGCCGCGATCGTCAACAGCGCGGCGTTTCGGAACTTCGCAATGTCGGTTACAGGCGCGCGAAAGCATCCCCGCCGCGTCTGCCATCTCACACGATCGAGGCAAAATGGCGCGCGTCCAGGAGAGGTCATGAGAAGCGAGACTATCGCCATTCACGGCGGTTACGAAGCCGATCCCACGACTCACGCGGTGGCGGTTCCGATCTATCAGACTGTCGCCTACACATTCGACACCACCGAGCACAGCGCTGCCTTGTTCAATCTCGAAATCGAAGGTTTCCGCTATAGCCGGATCAATAATCCAACTGTCGACGTGCTGGATCGGCGGGTGGCGGCATTGGAGGGCGGCGTAGAAGCCCTGTGCGTCAGCACCGGCCAGGCTGCGCTGAACTATGCGTTGGCGAACCTCACGGATCTCGGTTGCAACATCGTCTCGGTCCCGCAACTCTATGGCACGACGCACACGCTGTTCGGACATGTCTTTCCACGCCAGGGCGTGACCGCCCGATTCGCGGCCGGCGACGGGCCGGACGACATTGAAAAGCTGATCGATGACCGCACGCGCGCGGTGTTCTGCGAAACCGTGGGCAATCCTGCCGGGAACATCTGCGATGTCGAAGCGCTGGCAGATGTCGCCCACAGGCACGGCGTCCCATTGGTCGTCGATAATACGGTCGCAACGCCGATTCTGATGAAGCCGATCGACTTTGGCGCCGATATCGTGGTTCACTCGCTCACCAAATTCATGGGCGGGCACGGTACGACGCTCGGCGGCGCCATCGTAGACAGCGGCAAATTCCCCTGGAAACAGCATGCCAAGCGCTTCCCGATGTTCAACGAACCCGATGCGTCCTATCACGGGCTCGTTTATACCGACCACTTCGGCGAGGCCGCCTACATCGCCCGTTGCCGCAGTGTCTATCAGCGCACGACCGGATCGGTGCTGTCGCCGCTTTCCGCCTTCCTGTTGCTGCAAGGCATCGAGACGGTGGCGCTGCGCGTCGAGCGTCATATCGAGAACGGGCGTCGCGTCGCTGAATTTCTGCGCGTCGACCCGCGCGTCGAATGGGTGAATTACGCCGGGTTCTCCGATAATCCGTATTACGGCCTGGCGCAAAAATATCTCGGCGGCCGGGCATGTTCACTCCTCACCTTCGGGGTCAAGGGCGGGTTTGAAGCCGGAACGAAGTTTTACGACGCCCTCAAGCTGGTCAAACGTCTGGTCAATATGGGTGACGCAAAAACGCTCGCTTGCCATCCGGCTTCCACGACGCACCGGCAAATGTCTGCAGAGGAGCAGCGCAATGCCGGCGTTCGTCCGGAGATGATCCGGCTGAGCATCGGCATCGAACACGTCAATGACATCATCGAGGACATCGACCAGGCGCTGGCCGCTGCGCAATCCGAACCGCTCACCATGGTGGCGGCGCAGTAACAAGTCATTTGCGCTGTGTTCCCGGATTGAGGACGCAGTGTCGGAATCTCGACACGAGCACTTTGCTGGTCGGTCGATGCTGCCTAGTTCAGCGTTTTTGAATTTCGAATCATATGCAGAATATGGATCCCGGGCTCGCCGCTTCACGGCGCGCCTGAATGACGCGGCATATGATTCGAAATTCAAAAACGCTGAACGTCAACGTCGGGCGATCGCGGCGTACTGGGTGTAGGCTGGTCGACAAACGAACCGTGACAGACACTTTTGAAAGCGTTCGTTGACGATAATTATTATGTTGGTCACCACCTCGTCTTGCCCGCAGCACAAAGCGTAATTATAACGATGTGAACATAACCAAAAAGGTTCGTTTCGATGTCGGTAAAGTTAACCGTGATCTCGGAAATCGAACAGATCGCCGAACAACATCAGAAGACGCTTGCACCGCTGACCGACGACTCGATTCTGATGAATACGGGGCTCGATTCGCTTTGCTTTGCGGTCCTGGTGGCGCGGCTGGAAGACCGCCTCGGCGTCGATCCATTCTCTGAGTCCGACGATATCAGCCTTCCGGTGACCCTCGCTGATTTCGTGCGGGTCTACGAAAATGCTGCACGCTGAAGCAGCGCGGCTGCGACATTATCTCGATCGGCCGCATTCGGAAGACCGATTTTTCCTGGGTGCAAACAGCAGTGTCGCGTTCGCCGATCTTCGCGGCGGGACGAGCCTTGGTGGTCGATTGCATGAGCTTGCCGGGCGGTCGGTCCTGCTTGCGACGCATGACCAGCTCGCCGCCGCTCTCGCGCTCATCGAACTGGATGGTGTAGCCCGCCGGATCGTACTGTGCCCCCCCGATTTGGCAGCCGGACACCTTTCGGAAATAGCAGCCAACTCAGAGGCCGACGCGATTGTTTCGGATCGCGGTGCCGCCGACTTCGCGGCGCTCGGAATCTCACTTTATATCGAAGCTGACGCCATTATCCGGCCCGCCACTGTGCAGACCGGGAACCGCCCCACTACGTGGTCGCTGCTTACGTCCGGAACCACCGGCGCGCCCAAGCTGGTCAGCCACGATATCGCGAGCCTCTCGGCGCCGATCAAGCGTGGCGCCCGGGCGCCGGTATGGGGCACATTTTATGACATCCGCCGTTATGGCGGCCTGCAAATCTTCTTCCGCGCCCTCATCGGCGGCGGTTCGCTCATCTTGTCGAGCTGCGGAGAGACGGTTGCCGATCATCTCCAGCGCCTCACGAAACACGAGGTGACACATCTTTCAGGCACGCCGTCGCATTGGCGGCGCGCGCTCATGAGTCCTGCCATACGGGCGATTAGGCCTGGTTATGTGCGGCTGTCAGGCGAAATCGCCGATCAAGCGATCTTGGACAATTTGCGCGCCTTCTTTGCGCACGCAAGCGTCGGCCACGCCTATGCCTCCACCGAGGCCGGCGTCGGCTTCGAGGTCGATGACGGTCTCGCGGGTTTTCCGGCAAAACTCCTTGCCGTTGGGCAGGGCGATGTCGACATCAAAATCGAGGGCGGTTCGCTGCGGTTGCG
>DATGCX010000446.1:0-2132 GCA_035311445.1 Xanthobacteraceae bacterium
TGTGCTGCTTCGTCGTTGGTGATCTTCATGTGTGACAGAAATATTACGGCTCGCTGGCTTTCCACAAGTATCTTTAATGCGATTTACACACCGATGCAGCCTGATCGTCACGGCTGTGACTACAATGGTTGCGATCCCTGAAGCTCGTGCGACAGCCTCAAAGTATGGGTACAGCAAGCGGATGCACACCGTGGTGCTCGGAGGCACACAGCTCAGAGCTTGAAAATCTTTTGATGAAGGTCCGACAAGATACTGCGCGTTTCTGTTGCGGTGTCTAGAATCGCCATGTCTGATTCTCGTCATAGGTCGATTGATGGCATCGGGTGAGGAAGGGCTGTTCGATTTTTTGCCCGAGCAAGCGGTGCCGGAGCGCGTGGGTGGGGGGTTGCCGCGGCTGCGATTTGCTGAGCGCATGCAGACACGATGGCGCCCGGTCAGCCTGGACGGGCTTTTGCCGGACGATCACCGGGTGCGTCTGGTGTGGAGTTTCGTCGAGGGGCTCGATGTGACGGCGCTGCTTGCGACCATCAAGGCAGTGGACGGGCGACCGGGTCACCCTCCGGCGGACCCGCGGATTCTGCTGGCGCTTTGGTTGTATGCCACCGTGGAGGGGATTGGCAGCGCCCGCGAGGTTGCGCGGTTGTGTGATGAGCATATCGCGTTTGAATGGCTATGCGGCGGGGTGGGAATGAACGCCAAGACGCTGGCGGATTTCCGGGTCGATCACGGTGCAGTGCTGGAGTGCCTGCTGGTGGATAGCTTCACCGCATTGGTGCGAGCCGGCGTGGCGAGCCTGGATCGTGTCGCCCAGGACGGGGTGCGGGTGCGCGCCTCGGCGGGGGCGGCGTCGTTCCGGCGGCATTCGACCTTGCAGGAGTGCCGGTGCGAGGCAGAAAAGGCGGTGCACGATCTGCGCACGCAACTTGATACCGATCCCGGCGCCGCCAGCCGCAAGCAAGCCGCGGCGCGTCGGCGGGCGACCGAGGATCGCGAGCGGCGGGTTCGGGCAGCGCTGGCGGTGACCGAGGAACTGCACGCCAAACAGCAGGAAGCGGCGTGCAGGGAGGCCGAGCGCGCTGCCAAGAGGGCGCCGCAGGACGCGGCTGCGGATGCGAACGGCGAAGAACCAGCGTCCAAAAAGCCGCGCGAGAAGGAGCCGCGCGCCTCCACGACCGATGCACAAGCGCGGGTCATGAAGATGGCCGACGGTGGTTTCCGGCCGGCCTACAACGTCCAATTCGCCACCGACACCAAGAGCACTGCCATCGCCGGTGTGTCGGTCGACAACATCGGCTCCGACATGGGCAAGATGTTGCCGATGAACGACGCCCTGGCCGGGCAATACGGCACGCGACCGCGCCAGCATCTCGCCGACGGCGGCTTCGCCAAGCTCGACGACATCGAAGCGCTGGCCCAGAACGGCGTCGAGACCTTCGTGCCGGTGCCGAAGCCGCGCAACGCCGATCGGGACCGCCATGCCCCGCAACCCAGCGATCCGCCGGGCGTGGCCGACTGGCGAAACCGTATGGGCGGTGACGACGCCAAGACGATCTACAAGGAGCGGGCCGCGACCGCGGAGTGCGCCAACGCCCAAGCACGTAATCGCGGGCTGACGCAGTTTCTTGTGCGCAGCATGGACAAGGTCAAGACCATCGCGCTGTGGCACGCTCTCACCCACAACATGGTCTGCACGTGGCGTCTGATGCCGGCATAAGCCCCATCAGACGCAGCGGCGGCGCGGCGCCGTGGCAAGCTGCCGCAAAGTCCGCACGCAATGGCCGCCACCTGCGCCCGATTCATCGCCTCCAGCGCCAAAAACACGCCGCAGGCACATTCCAACTCCCCGCGAGATCCATCAAACGCTCGACAAAAGTCGATTCATTTTCAGGCTCTCAGACCGACGACGGCGACAGCATAGTGCCCGACTTCGCGAAGCACCGCTTCGCGACTCATAGCGCCGAACGTGCCATATTTTTGGAAGGCATAGACGACGCCGTAAGAAAGTATCCACGAAATTGCTGCGGCTGCTGCGTAGTGTCTGTCATAAAGCTTCAACGTAGCTATGTACAGGACGCCATATATGAGCCAACTCACCACGGCACCGATTGCATAGCGCGCATCCGAAGTTCGAA
>DATGCX010000447.1:0-2433 GCA_035311445.1 Xanthobacteraceae bacterium
GCGTCTGCTTGGTGAAACTACTCTCCTCTCTCCGGGCCGTAACCCCTGACGATGGGGCATTGCGTCCCTGCGTATCTGAACTACGCTGACCATGCGTTACGTCAGCTCAAAAGGGAGACCGCTCATGAAATACCTGCTCGCCCTCGCCGCGATACTCTCGACGGCCGCCCTGGTAGCCCTCGGACGTGCCGCCGGTTTTCCGCCGCGCGTCCACTACGTAGACCACGACAAGGTTGCGGCCGCTTTCGTCAAGGGCGGGCGCATCATCGAGGATGAAGGTTTGATCGTCATCGCCAACCGCGGTGTGCAGCGCGGTGCCGAGATGCACGACAACACCAACCACGTGTTCATCATCGTGGATGGCGAAGCGGAGTTCGTCACCGGCGGCAAGATGGTCGACCCGAAGGTAACTGCTCCCGGCCAGACGCGGGGGACCGGTATCGAGGGCGGGGTGAGTCATCATCTGACCAAGGGCGACGTAATCACGATCCCCGCAAAGACCCCGCATCAGTGGAAGGACACCTCGAAAACCGGCTCGGTCGGCTACTACGCGGTGAACTTCGACAGCAATTGACGCCGATAGCGGATGTCGTTTTCCGCCGCTGATGGTTGCGATCGGCGCGAACAGCCTCGCGGTCGCGCCGTTCCCTTCGAAACCGCTGCGCATTGTAGTGCCCGTCGCGCCGGTCGGCTCGGTCGATTTGCCTGAAGAAGACCTGCCGGACGGCCTGCGGCTCGCCAAGGTACAAAACGTGGAACCATGTGGGGGCGGCAAAGATGATATAGAAACGCGTTGGGATGGCGGTGTTGCTGACCGCCTCGACGAGCGTTCTGCTCGCTCCTGATCGCCAGCGCACGTGCAGGCCGCGCATTGGGCCGTGGAACGCCTGAAGCCCTGGGGGCTCGACAACCCGCGGCTTGAACCCTTTCCATTCGGGCACGGATGGTCCCTCGAGAAGCTTACGGTTGAGATGACTGCGCCGCGCTATATGCCGCTGATCGGATACGCCGAGGCATGGTCTCCGTCGACAGCCGGAGTCCTGACCGGTACGCCCGTCTACATCGGCGACAGCACGGCGGCTGATATCGATCGCCTCGCGCCTCGCCTGCGCGGCTCCATTGTGCTTATGCATCGTCCACAGACCGAGTTCCTCCGCAACGATCGGCAGCAGCCATCCGAGGGAAACGGGCCCGCGCAAACTGGGAACCCGCCGCTTCCGGGGCCTTCCAGTTCAACTCCGACATCCGACATGCTGACCCGGCTCCGCGCTTTTGGGGCCGGAGTCGCGCTCAGTCCCGGAGCCATGGAACACGGTACGGTGCGCGTTCAAGGCTTCCGCAACACGGCGCGCGACGCCGTTCCAACGGTGGTGCTAGCCGCGGAGCACTACAATATGCTGGTCCGGATGGTCCAGGCCGGCGCCTCACCACAGCTGCGCATCGAGGTCGGGGCTCGGTCCTACGACAATGATCCCAACAGCCACAATGTCCTCGCTGAGATAAGTGAGAACGCCACAATGCAATTGCTTCCGCAATCCGACGCGTCGGAGATAACCTGCTTCAACAGTTGCGGAACACGCGATGCATTTCCGTTTGCGTTTTGCAAATCACTCCAGTGACGATCACTCAGTTTGATCATGCTTTCTATCTACCCACTTCATTGGTAGCGGACGCGATCGTGGCCTGAGCACCCACTCCGTCATTTGAGCTTCTTCCCGTTGTCGGTCACCAGATCGAGGAACTGGGCGATTTCCCGGTTGAGATAGTCAACGTCGGCCGGGAACGCGCCGCCGGCCGACGCATGGCCCGTCACCGTGCCGGGGCTGATGGTCTCGACGCGAACGTCGCGGATATAGTGCGCGGCGTGCCGCGGCTCCCATTCCGGATTGAGCAGATCCTTGGTGCCGGTCATGATCAGCGTCTTCGCCTTGATGGCGCGCAGCGCTTTCACGTAATCGCCGTTCATGCCCGGCGTGGTGCCGACGTCGTGGCGGTCGTATGCCCAGGTCTGGTAGATCCAGTCATTGGCGTCGAACGCCTTGATCAGCGCCGTCTCCTGGGCCTGCAGGTACGGCAGCATGTCGAGCTGGTTGGGGAACTGGTCGCGCGAGACTTCCGGCGAGCGCGCGGCCAGGAAATTCAGGATGTCGCGCCACAGCCGGATACCCTGCTCGGGCGGCGACGTGTAGTCACCGTTGTGCCATGCCGGATCGAGCATGATAGCCTTGCGCGTCGACTCAAGCACCGTCACGGTCCAGGCTGGGGTCTTGGCGAGCGGCACGAGGGCGACGAGCGAATCCATGAAATCCGGATCGCTCACGCCCCATTGCAGCGTCTGCATGCCGCCCATCGACGGGCCGATCACCGCCACCACGTGATCGATGCCGAGATGCTCCATCAGCTTCTTCTGCGACGTGACCATGTCGCGGATGA
>DATGCX010000448.1:0-3274 GCA_035311445.1 Xanthobacteraceae bacterium
AATCACACACCCCACGCAACCGCTGTGTACGCTTCGTGGCCGGCGTCGCCGTCGGCTCACGCAACACTCGCTTCCAGGCTGCCTGCTGAGCATTACCTGGGTCGGACTTTCACCGACTGATCGCGCCAGCTTTGCTTGGCGGCTTCGCAGAGCCGGGCCACAAGCGGAAAGTCGATACGGACTCATTGAAAGACTCAGACTCCGGTGGTCCTGGGATGCCCGGTACGCGCGGGCTGTCGATAGGCGTCGTGGTAGGGTGCGAAAGAAACCGCCTGCCCCGCGCGACTGGGCGGCACGGTTGTCCAGCACGCGAAGGCAATGGCGCGATGCGTCGCGGCTTCGACAGTGCCGGGTTCGCCAACCTAGCGACGGCTCCGATGCGGCCATAGGTGGCGCCGTGGCAGGGCAAGCATAACTTACGATTTACGTGCGGTTTTCCGGCCATCAAATGACCCTGCAGCCTCACGGGCGCATTCGAGGAAACGCTCGACCACCGGACTGAGTGTCCGATTCTTCAACGTGACGAGCGCAACTGGCCATGGCCGCGTTGGCAATTCAACCGGTAGCACTACGAGCGAGAACCTGTCCGCAAACAGGCGCATGGACGAACTCGGGAACGTTGCAATATAGGGGCCGGCTGCGAGCAAACTGACCCGAGCAGCAGTGGAGATGGTGTCCAATCTGGCCTTCGGCATATCGATGCCACGCACCCGGCATGCCTTCGCCAATTCGATGTAATTCCAACTGGTGGGGCTTGAGATGATCCACGGCTCCTCGATCAGTTCCGCAAGATCAATCTTGCGGCGCCGCGCCCAGCGGCTGTGGCTTCCTGCCGCCACCACCAACTGGTCATTGAAAAGAATTTCCACATGTAACTCATCCATGACCTTTTGGTCCGTAAGCGGGGTCGACAGCCGGAATATCGCAAAATCAATATGCCGTTCGTGCAACGACGGCAGTTGTGCGTTGTCGGGGCTGCGCCCGATCACTTCCATGCGCAGAACCACCCGCGGATATTGGCGGGAAAAGCGTTCCATGATCGGCGGGAGAACTGCGGCCGCGATGGAATCTTGGCATCCGAACCTGACCTCGCCAACCGTCGGGTCGGCCAAGAACTCGATGTCCCTTATGGTTTGTTTGAGTTCGTCAAACACCGCGTTGCTGCGCTTGAGCAATGCGCGGCCATACATCGTCGGCTCAACGCCTTGCGGCCTGCGGTCGAGAAGCCGCACACCGAGCGTGTTCTCGAGATCGCCGATGGCCTTTGACACCGCCGGTTGGGTCACGTTGAGCTGCTGAGCTGCCTTGGCCATGCTGCCCCACTGCACGACCGTGACGAAGACGTGCAAATCGCGCACTCCTAGCCGCCGGCCGATCCGACTCTCCCATTCGATCGTGGTTCTTGGCATAAATAAGAAGTTATAGGGGGAAAATCAGATAAGCAATTCCATTTATGCTCGCGGCAACTAGGATGTCAGCGCACCCTGCAGTGTCGCTTGATTCAAGAGCTGGCAGCGGGACGTGCCGAAGTCTGCTTTCTAACGGCAGCGGCGGTGCCGTCGAAAGGCGAGCACTCCGATAATCAACCCACATCTTTTTGCAGGTGCCATCGACACTCGCTCAAAGAGGAAACGCCATGAAAATTCCACGCCGCCAATTCTTGCATCTGGCAGCAGCTGCTGTCGCGCTCCCGGCCGTCTCGCGCGTCGCAAGGGCGCAAACCTACCCGACGCGGCCGGTGCGCTTGATCGTCGGCTTTCCACCCGGTGGCGGATTCGACATCCCCGCGCGCCTCATGGGTCAGTGGCTGTCGGAGCGGCTCAACCAACCTCTCGTCGTCGAGAACCGACCGGGCGCAGCCGGCAATATCGCCACAGAGGCCGCCGTCCATGCGCCCGCAGACGGCTATACGCTTCTCATGGTTGGTACGTCGAATTGGATCAACGCAACGCTCTACGAGAAGCTGCCCTTCGATTTCATCCGCGATATTGCGCCGGTCGCAGGCGTCAGCCGCGAATCCTGCATTATGGTGGTACATCCATCGGTTCCGGCCAAGACCGTTCCCGAATTCATCTCCTATGCCAAGACCAAACCGGGCCAACTCAATATGGCATCAGGCGGTATTGGAAGCGCGCAACACGTCTGCGGCGAGTTGTTCAAGTTGATGGCCGGCGTGAAGATGGCGCACGTGCCTTATCGCGGCGCAGGGCCTGCACTGACCGATCTGCTCGGCGGGCAGGTTCAAGTGATGTTCCCCGGCATCTCCTCGTCGATAGAGTACATCAAAGCCGGCAAGCTGCGCCCGCTCGCGGTGACCACCCCGACGCGTGAGAAGGTTCTGCCGGACATCCCGGCTGTGGGCGAATTTGTCCCAGGCTACTAGGCGATCCAGTTATACGGTATCGGCGCGCCCCGGAACACGCCCGCCGAGATCATCGAGAAGCTCAACCGGGAGATCAATGCGGGTCTCTCCGATCCCACTCTAAGGGCGCGGCTTGCGGAACTCGGCAGCGCCCCGATGCCGATGACTCCCGCGGAATTTGGAAGGTACATCGTGGCGGAAATCGAGAAGTGGGGCAAAGTGATCCGGTCGGCCAATATCAAGGCAGGGTAAGGCCAGGACGCGAGCCTAGCCCAACTCGGCACTCACGCTCAGTTCAGCCCCGTCGCCGCGCGATCAAGGGCTGAGCATCATCTGGAAGGTCGTACGCAGCTTGCCGAACTGCCTCTCGAATATCTGCCTCGTCTTTTCGGCCCTCTCCCTCATCCGGGCAGCTGCCTCGCGCTCACTGGCAGGCTGCTGCCGCCGATCGGCGTCGGCATCAGCTTTAGCTGTCCGGCGCGCCGCCATGTCCGACAAATCGATCGCGACTTATTTGGAATTTCACCCCCCTCTGCGCCTCTTCGGCATCCGGGCTGACGGCTGTATGCTCGGCCGCGTGATACACCATTGGGAGGACAGACATGAGCACAATGCGGATTATGACGGCCGCCGCCTTGGCGGCGGTCTTTGCGGTTTCCACCGCGTGGGCGCAACAGCCGACCCAGCGCGTTGCCGGCACCCTCGATAAGGTCGAGGGCAATACGTTGTATATCAAATCGGCCAGCGGCCCGATCACGCTAAAGCTTGCCGACAGTGCGCTGGTCGTCGCCCGGGTGAAGGCGTCGGCCGCCGACATCAAGGCGGGCGACTATGTCGCCAGCGGCGGCGTTCCGCAGCCCGACGGCACTCAGAAGGCAGTGGAACTGCGCATCTTCCCCGAGACCATGCGCG
>DATGCX010000449.1:0-10493 GCA_035311445.1 Xanthobacteraceae bacterium
CTCTTCTCGCCACCCCGACCCAAATCCAGCAGCGCGCCTTCGACCTGCTCGGTGTCAAATTACAACTGTAGTCAGTCCTCGATCCGACAATCGAGGGAATACAAGGACTTGCGTTGCGGCTTAAGGAAAGTTCGGGCTAAACGAAATACCCCTAAAAAGTCATGGAAAATCAGCAGATTGCACTCCACATCGCATCACAGCCCCAGCAACATCTCCAGCTTCGCCTTCATGTCCGTCTTCGCTGCCTCGGCGACCCGCAGGATGGCGCTCGCCTGAAAGAAGTCGAGCACCCGGAACATGCCGACATTCGGTTGCACCAGAAGATCCGGCGCTTCGTGCTTGAGCTTTTCGTTGATGATGGCGCTCGTCATCACCATGACGGTCGCGTAAAGCGACTCGATGGTGTTGGGGACGTCCTTTTTATCCAAAGCCGGCGGTCCCGAGATGTCCACCGCCACGATGACGTCGGCGCGCCCACGCAGCAGATCGAACGGCAGGGGGTTGGTGGCACCGCCGTCGATCAGCACGCGTTCGCCGAGCACGACGGGTCGGATGATAGTGGGCAATGCGATCGATGCGGCCAGCGCCGGCTTGATCAGCCCGGTGGTGAAGGCCACCTCGCGCCGGCCGTAAAGATCGGAGGCAACGACTGCAAGCGGAATGCCAAGCTCTGCAAAATCATCCGGCACCAGATCGGGAAGGAACTGGGCGATGAGCTTTTCGGCGTCGAGACGCACCGCGGCAGTGAAATCGCCGCCGAACATGTCCCCGATGGTGCCGGCACGTGCGAGCATCAGGCGGCGCCACACCTCGGCACGATTATGGGCGAGATCGATGACGTAACGACGGAGCGCCTTTCCGTTCATGCCGGCTGCGTAAAGCGCGCCGGCCACGGCACCGATCGAGGAGCCTGCGATCGAGACCGGCCTGATGCCCAGTTCGTCGAGCACCTCGAACACCGCAATATGCGAAAGCCCGCGCGCGCCACCGGCGCCGAGCGCCAGCGCGACGCGCTTCATCAGGCGCCCGCCGCGCGGGCGAACGCCCACGCCGTTGCCGCCAGCGGGCGCACCATAAGGGCCCTGGCGGCAGCGTGCTCGCTGGTCGCGGTGCCGTCTCGCACTCGCCCGGCGATGCCCTGCAGGATCGCCGCGATCCGGAAAAAATTGTAAGCCATGTAGGCGCTCAGATGTGGGCGCGGATCGAGACCGGTCCGCGCCGCATAGGCATCGACGTATTCCTCCGCGGATGGGATGCCGAGCGCCTTGAGATCATGACCTACCAGAGAGCCGGTCCCGCCGACCGTATCAGTCGGCGGCACGTAATATTTCATCAGGTGATAGGAAAAATCGGCAAGCGGATCGCCCAGCGTCGAAAGCTCCCAGTCGAGCACGGCGAGCACCTGCGGGAAGTCCGGCGCCAGGATGGTGTTGTCGAGGCGGAAGTCGCCGTGGACCAGCCGCACCGGCACGGGCGGCGGCAGGTGGTTCGGCAGCCAGACGATCAGCCGCTCCATATCGTCGATCGTTTGCGTCTCCGATGCACGATACTGCTTCGACCAGCGCTCGACCTGGCGGGCAACGTAATTTTCGCCGCGGCCGTAATCCGCAAGCCCGATCGCGGCCGGATCAAAGCAATGCAGGCGCGCAATCGTCGCATTGGCGGAATCGTAGACGGCGGCGCGCTCGGCCGGGTTCAATCCCGGCAAGTGCGGCTCCCAGAAGATGCGGCCGTCGACATAATCCATGACGAAGAACCGCGTGCCCACCACATCCGCATCGTCGCAATAGGCGATCGGCTGCGGCACTGGGAAGTCCTGGCGGGTAAGCGCCGAGATGACACGGAATTCGCGGTCGACCGCGTGCGCTGACGGCAGCAGCTTGCCGGGCGGCTTGCGCCGCAGCACATACCGGCGCTGTGGCGTTTCGAGCAGATAGGTCGGATTCGACTGCCCGCCCTTGAACTGGCGCACCGTGAGCGGTCCGCAAAACCCCAAAGCGTGCGCTGCGAGCCAGGTTTCGAGGCGCACCGGGTCAAAGCGCAATGGTTCCGCGACGTCCTTGGTGCCCGTGAAGGCTTGCTGGCGATCGATGATGGCCATGGGTTGTTGCATTAGGTTCTACGGCCGACGAAGCATTGTGGGGTGGGCAAAGCGAAGTATGCCCACCCCAGCCGCGGTGGGCACGCAGAGCCTGTCATCGGGCCGGCCGAACCCGTGGCTGTGCCCACGCTACAAGCTACACGTGATTTCGACCGATCGAAATCCCTCTAGCGGCCGACGAAGAAATCAAGAAGCGCCGCGGCGGTCGCCTGCGGATTCTCCTCGGGCAAGTAATGTCCGCAGTCGATTGCAAAACCGCGCACATCGTTTGCCCATTCGCGCCAAGTGTCCAGCGGGCTTCTCGTCTCGCTCGGAATACCGCTTGCGCCCCAAAGCGCGAGCATCGCGCAGGCGATCTTTCTTCCTGCAGCGCGGTCGGCCTCGTCATGGGCGAGATCGGTCGTACGGCCGGCGCGGTAATCCTCGCAGGTCGCGTGGATGCGCAACGGGTCGGCAAAGAACGCGCGATAGTGGGCGAGCGCGCGCGGATCGAAGGCCGCAAGGCTCTTCGCCTTGGTACCGGGCGCGGTCTTCCAGTCCCAGAACGCAACCGGCTCCCTGCCGATGATGTTTTCCGGCCCCGGTGTTGGCAGCGCCAGGAATGTCCAATGCCAGATACGATAAGCGAGGCGCGCATCGAGATCGTGCCACATCGCATAGGTCGGCACGATATCGAGAGTGGCGAGCCTGATCAGCCGGCCCGGATGGTCAATCGCCAGCCGATAGGCGACGCGGCCGCCGCGGTCGTGGCCGGCGAGGTTGAAGCGCGCGTGGCCGAGCGCCTCCATCACGTCGACCATAGCGGCTGCCATCGCGCGCTTGGTATAGGGCGCATGATCGGGGTCGGCCTCGGACACCGCCGACCAGCCGTAGCCCGGCAGATCCGGGATCACGAGCGCGAAGTGGTTCGCCAGTTCGCCCGCCACCTTGTGCCACATCACATTGGTCTGCGCGTAGCCATGGAGCAGCATCAGCGGCGGTCCGCTGCCGCTGGTACGTGCGAAGATTTTTCCCGCTGACGTGTCGATCCAGTGCGAGGCGAAACCGGGATAGAGATCGGCGAGATCGGGCATTGCAGCTTCTCAGGGCTGCCGGGCGGGAATAAGGTCGGTCTTTGAGAAATCTTCACCTTTGAAAAGCAACGTGTCGCCACGTGCCTTGGCCAAAGCGTAGGGAAAACAATCGCCGAAATTAAGACGAGCCGGATGGCGTCCACGGCCATATTGGAGAAAAGCCTGTCGCGCGAGCAAACCTTGGTTCACATCAACAGGACGTACGGCAATTCCCAAGGTGCTCAGCACGCCATCGACATCCGACGCTTGGATGTTCAGCTGTTTCCTGATCAATGCGATGGTGGTTTCGACAACCGACACGACTGAAATCACAGCAGTCGGAGACCGCAGGATCAAATCCTCGAATTGATCCCGCTCATCTTCACCGACCAGAATGGCAAAAAGCGCAGAAGTATCGACAACCATCAGACCGGCAGGCCGTTTTCATCATAGCCGATCAACTCATCGTCGGTCAGATGCTCGTTAATCCGTGGCAAGGAGTCGAAATAGGCAAGCACTTCGGCGAGCTTGCGTTTACGCTGCGCGATCTCGCCTTCATTCAAAGGTATCCGCTGAAGGCGATCGAACACCGCCCTGCGCACCGCCACGTCAAGCGGCTCGCCGGTACGTTCGGCCAGTTGCCGGACCAGGCGGTCGGTTTCTTCGTCTTCGATAATCACGGCCATCGGTCAACCTACAGAGAATCTCATTTGATATAAGACGAACTCGCCGACAAATCCAGCATCGCCGGATCAGCGCCGCATTATCCTCCCTTTCCCACCGCCCGAAACCCGATGTCGCGGCGGCAGAACCCTTCCGGCCACACGATCTTGTCGACCGCCGCGTACGCGCGCGCCTGCGCCTGCGCCACCGTCTTGCCAAGCGCACAGACGTTGAGCACGCGGCCGCCGTTGGCGAGAATGCGGCCATCCTGGCGACGCGTGCCGGCGTGGAAGATTTCGACGTCTTCGATTTTTTCCGCCTCGGAAAGCCCGAAAATTTTCGAGCCTCTGGCGTAGTCTCCGGGATAGCCTTTGGCCGCCATAACGACAGTGAGCGCCACTTCCGGGTACCAGCGCAGCGCGAAGCTCTTGAGCACGCCGTCGCGCGCCGCGATCAGCGCGGGCAGCAGGTCCGACATCAGCCGCAGCATGAGCACCTGGCATTCCGGATCGCCGAACCGGACATTGTATTCGATGAGTTTCGGTCCCGCGTCGGTGATCATCAATCCGGCGTAGAGCACGCCCTTGTACGGTGCTCCCATCGCCCTCATGGCCCGGATGGTCGGGAGCACAATCTCATCGAGGGCGCGCCGCTCGAGCTCAGACGTCATCACCGGCGCGGGCGAGTAGGCGCCCATGCCGCCGGTGTTGGGACCGCGGTCGCCATCGAACGCGCGCTTGTGGTCCTGAGCGGTCGCAAGCGGCACGACATTGTCGCCATCGCTGAGGACGAAGAACGAGGCTTCCTCGCCGATGAGGAACTCTTCGACAACGATCGCCGCGCCTGCTGCTCCGAGCTTGCCGCCATACATCATGTCGACGGCCGCGTCGGCCTCGGCAAGGGTCGTCGCGACCACTACGCCTTTGCCGGCCGCGAGGCCATCGGCTTTGACCACAACTGGCACGCCCACGCTCCGCACATATTCCCTGGCTGATGCGGCGGACGTGAAGCGCTCGTAGGCGGCCGTCGGTATGTTGTTGGCGCGACAGAGGTCCTTGGCGAAACCTTTCGAGCCTTCGAGCCGGGCCGCGGCACGCGTCGGGCCGAACGCCTTGATGCCGGCGGCTTCGAGATCATCGACGATGCCGGCCACAAGTGGAGTTTCCGGACCGACCACCACAAAATCAATTGCATTGGCCTTGCAAAACCCGATGATCGCCGGGTGATCGCCATCTTTGAGGGCGACGCATTCGGCCTCATTAGCGACGCCGGCGTTGCCAGGTGCGCAGTAAAGCCGCTCGGTCAGCGGACTTGCGGCAAGCTTCCAGGCGAGCGCATGTTCGCGTCCGCCCGAGCCGAGAATGAGAATGTTCATGAACACCGTCGCGGAAAAAAATGAACGGCCGGTGGTGTAGCATGGCGCCGCAGCACCGCAAGCCGGTTGCAAACAGCCGCGTGCGCGTGCCTTGGAGTGCGGGCCGACCGCCAGGCGAACATATCTGGACTGGGCGCGGCTTATGTCGGATACCTGCAGCGCATGAACGAACCGCGCGTCAACATTCCGGAATGGACCGTCTCGGAGCTCTCAGCTGCGCTCAAGCGCACGGTCGAGGACACCTACGGCCATGTGCGGGTACGCGGCGAAATTTCCGGTTTTCGCGGGCCGCATTCCTCCGGCCATGCCTATTTCGCCCTCAAGGATGAAGGTGCGCGGATCGACGCGGTTGTCTGGAAAACTGCGCTCGGCCGTATGCGTATAAAGCCTGAGGAAGGCCTCGAGGTCATCGCCACCGGCCGGCTTACCACTTTTCCGGGGCGCTCGACTTATCAGATCGTTATCGAGAGCCTGGAGCCTGCAGGTCTCGGCGCCCTGATGGCGCTGTTGGAACAGCGTAAAAAGAAGCTTGCGGCGGAAGGCCTGTTCGACGACGCACGCAAGCATCGCCTGCCGTACCTCCCGACCGTCATTGGCGTCGTCACGTCGCCGACCGGTGCAGTCATCCGCGATATTCTGCATCGTCTGGCCGAGCGATTTCCGCGTCGCGTTGTGGTGTGGCCTGTCCGGGTGCAGGGCGATGGTGCGGCCGAAGAGATCGCCGCCGCAATTCGCGGCTTCAACGCGCTCGCGAGCGGGGGCCCGATCCCGCGGCCCGATCTTCTGATCGTGGCCCGCGGCGGCGGATCGATCGAAGATTTGTGGTCGTTCAACGAAGAGATTGTGGTGCGCGCCGCCGCGGACAGCGTGATCCCCCTTATTTCCGGCGTGGGCCATGAGACCGACGTGACGCTGATCGATTTCGTCGCCGATCGTCGCGCCCCGACACCGACCGCGGCGGCCGAAATCGCCGTGCCGGTGAGGTCGGAGTTGATCGGCCGTATCGACGGCCTGGCGCACCGCGCCCTCTCGTGCTGGGCGCGTGGCCATGACCACCGCCGCACTGAACTGCGCGCCGCAACGCGTGCGTTGCCACCGGCCGATATGCTGTTGGGGCTGCCGCGCCAGCGCCTCGACGGCGCCGCCGACCGGCTGCCCCGCGCGCTCATCGCGAACGCGCAGCTGCATCACAGTGACTATTCGCGCATCGCCGGGCGGCTGATACCGCTAACGCTGATGAACCGCATCAGGCGCGACCAGGAGCGGGTGATCTCGTTGGCGGGACGCGCAAATCAATGCATGCGGGTGGAGCGTGAACGGCGGCGCGAGCGGTTTCTCACGGCCTCGGTACGGCTGGCCGCGAGCCTGCGCGCCAATGCCGAGGCGCAGCGCGTGCGCGTTGCGCGTGCCCGTGAGCGAATTGGCGTGCTGCAGTCACGGGCCGAGCGGGCAGTCCTCAGCCTGATCGACCTGCGATACGCCCGGCTCGACCGTGCCGCTCAGTTGCTCACGGCTCTTTCCTATCATGGCGTGCTGGCTCGCGGCTTTGCGCTGGTGCGCGGCACGACTGGGCGGCCACTACGTGCTGCGGCGGCCATTAACCCCGGCGTGCGGCTCGATATCGAGTTCGCCGACGGGCGCGTACGGGCAACAGCTGAGGCCCGCGCCTTGGCCGGCCCTCCTAGCGCGCAGCCAGTGCGGCGAAAGACCCGCCGCAGCAATCCCGGGCAGGGGAGTCTGTTTTAGACTCCTATGGCGACTTCGGCATCTGTAACAGCTCGGCACTCTGCTCGGCAGTCAACGCCCGCGCGATGTACTTGAACGTAATGGCGTCCTCGATCAGCTCTGCCAGACCCATGACGCGGTCGAGCTGCAGCATTGTCTTGGGATAGAAATTGTCCCGCACCCGTCGCGCCATCGCTGGCGAAATTGCCGCATATTGGGCAAATGCTGCAATCGCTTTGTCATCCGCATACATCCAGTCGATCGTTTCCCGATAGGCGTCGATGAAGCGTGCATAAATTTCACGCCGCCGTACCAGATCGGTCGCATTGGCGATGATCACCCTCACGGTCTGATTGCGAACACTCGGCAGATCGTTGGCAAGGGCGATGAGACGTATTCGGCCCGCCTCCATGGCATCGAGCCCGAATGGCGGGGTCGAGAAGCCGATATCAACCTGCCCCGACATGACCTGGGTGAAGGTTGCTGGCACGCTGCCGGTCGCCGTGAGCTTCGCAGAGAAATTGCGCTCCTTCATGAAACGCAGCGCCGTGATGTGGGTACCGGAGCCGGAGGTGGAGTAGGCGAGTGTCATGTTGGGCGTGACGCCCGCGAAGTCCTTGGCCACCGGGGAATCCGATCGCACGAAATAGTATTCGGCGGTCCCGGTCGCCTCGCCGGCGATGATGCGCACGGGTGCACCCTTGGTATAGGCGCCGAGCACGCCAAGCGTACCGGCCGCTACACCGATATCGACGCTGCCGGAGATTACGGCCTGCTGGGTTTCGCCGCCGCCTGAGGTGTAAACGACCTGCAATTCGAGACCGCTGCGGCGAAAGATGCCGGCCGCCTGGCCAATCTCCGCGATGGAAGAATCCCACAAGCCTCGCTGTCCGATGGCCAGCCGGAGCACGTCGTCAGCACTAGCCGGGCCTGACATTGCGACCGCCAAAGCCGCGATGGCTGTGCAGCGCGCTATGTTGTCTGCGATACTGCGCATAATTTCGTCATCTTAGGCGCCACGTTCGCCAGATCCTCCACGGCGTGTCAATTCTTCACCCAAATTGGCCCACGGCAACGGCGCAGGCCACTCACAAGCCCGGGCGGAGCATGTTCAGCCCGGAGCGCCGGGATGTACGTTGCAGTCACCGCGCCAGCCACTGTGGCACGCGTTTGAGTGAATCCGCGCGGGCTGCAGCATCAGTTCCGGTGTGAATGCGGCCAGAGCCGTCGGCCGAAAACGCGTAGCCGGTCCGCACCTGCGGCGGCCGGTTAGGATGGTCAAAGTCATGAAACGCACCCGGATACACCATAATGCTGATCCGTGCGCTGCGGCCTTTGGCGCCCGCCACCATATGCTCGCAATCTTGCGGCGATGCTACGTCGTCCGCAGCACCGATCAGGATCAGCGTAGGGATACGGGCAGCCCAGGCCGTCGAGTCGAGGCGGCGGCATCCCGGATAAAACGCGACGGCGGATCGAAAGTCGAACTTGTCATCGATTTTGCGCTGCGGACGGACGGTCCATAGCACACTGCTGCCGCCGTTCGACCAGCCCAGCAGTGAGATATGGTCCGCCCGCACATCGGGCTGTTGCTCCAGCCATCGCCGCGCTGCGTTGGCGTCCGCGACCCGCTCACGGTCGGGATGCACCGGGCGATTGCGGGCCGTGCACTGGTTGCCTAGTCCACGCGAGCTGTAGCTCTCCGGAAATATCACGATAAAGCCGTTCTTGACGAGAAGCTGGGCCCATTCTCGGTATTTGCTGGCGATGGCACCTGAGGGATTGGTTAAACCGGAACAATCATGCATTCCAACGATGGCTGGAAACGGTCCGGCCCCTTCAGGGCGGTAGACAGTTGCTTTCAGGGTGATGTCCCCGTCGGGAATCTCGACGGGCTCCGGACCGCCGGCTACCGCGATCCCGCCAACAAACAGGAGCGCCAGGGCGAGGGACGAAGTATACAAAGCAGGGCCGTAAGGCATATGCATGTACCCGTATAGTTCGTTAGGCTGTATAACACGAACCTCGGACCTGAAAATTAGGGCTCCCTAAGCTTTCTGTACAGCGCGCTCGAAGCTTTGCGGGTCTGACGGAGTAAAATCTTCATGAATGCTGCGGGACCCGGTCAGCCGCATGACCGCCCGGGCTAACCGATGGCCTACATCCAACAGTCAAAAAGCCGGACACGGAGAATACGGGAGGAACTGATGAAACGCGTTGCCTATGCCTTGCTTGTCGCCGCCGTACTCGCAGGCCCCCTCACCGCTGCCGCGGACGACGCAAAGACGGCCATTCCGCAGTTCGAGGTCGATGCCCTGTGGCCAAAGCCGCTGCCCAACAATTGGATTCTCGGTCAAGTTGCGGGTATTACGGTCGATCGGTTCGATCGCATCTGGGTCGTCCAACGCCCAAATTCGCTCACGCCACGCGAGCGCGCCGCCGAGCAGAACCCGCCCCCCTCCAAGTGCTGTGCCGCGGCGCCACCTGTCCTCGTGTTTGACCAATCCGGCAATCTGTTGCGCGCCTGGGGTGGCCCCGGCCCCGGCTATCAATGGCCCGAGACGGAACACGGTATCTTCATAGACGACAACGATTTCGTTTGGTTCGCCGGCAGCGGCAAGCCGGACGGCCAGCTTCTCAAGTTCACTATGGATGGCAAGTTCGTGATGCAGATCGGCAAGTCTGGTACGGGCAACGACAGCAATTCGACCGAGCGGCTTGGCTCGCCGGCCGATATCGCGGTTGATACCGCCGCCAGGGAGGTTTTTGCTGCCGACGGTTACGCTAACCGCCGCATTGTGGTGTTCGATTCCGAAACCGGAGCGTACAAGCGCCACTGGGGTGCCTACGGCAAGAAGCCAAGCGACGAAAAAACACCGCCTTACGATCCGGCGAAACCGCCGTCCCAGCAATTCGGTAATCCGGTGCACTGTGTGCGCTTCGATAAGGACGGACTGGTTTACGTCTGCGATCGCACCAATGACCGTGTTCAAATCTTCCGCAAGGACGGCACGTTCGTGTCCGAGCACTTCTACGAAAAGAACACGCTTGCCACCGGCTCGGTCTATGAGCTCGTATTCTCGCCCGACAAGCAGCAGAAGTTCATGTACATGAATGATGGCGCCAATGGCGAAGTCCGCATCATCGATCACGGTACCAAGGAGGTGCTGGGGCGATTTGGTCGCGTCGGCCGTCAGGCCGGCCAGTTCATCGCGCTACACAACATTGCGGTCGATCACCAGGGCAACATCTACACTGCTGAAGTAAACACCGGGCAACGCATTCAGAAGTTCCGGCGACTCGACCCGCAGAATTAGAGCGGAACTCGGTTGCGTTTGAATGACGTGCAGGTGTCGTCCACGGATGTGTCCCGGCGACGCCGAACGTTGAGGCACCAAGCAAGAATAATCGGGGTGGCCGGGACAAGCCCAGCCACGACCACCCAGGGAGAGGTCTAGGATCAATACCGTTCACTTTAGCAGGATTCTGATGGCTTGCTTGATATTTACGGGCGGTAGCGGTTTGTCAGATTTGCGTCGGAGCGGAAAGTTGCTCATCTTTCGTTTGACGCCACGTT
>DATGCX010000450.1:0-16060 GCA_035311445.1 Xanthobacteraceae bacterium
CTGAGGGCATCAGGCAGCCTCCACCCATCGGTGAAGTCGAATGATTGCTGGAATCGGATGGCGTCTGCGGTCGAGCCGCCAGCAGGCACCGTCCCCTCGATCTGATAAAGCCGCCGATTGTGAAAGAAAACGGAAGCATAAGTCTGGCCGCCGTCCACCCCGTCGATGCTGGCTTGCCGGCCAATGATCCGACGCGTGCTATGCGGAATGTCGATCTTTACCTCACCCCCTCGCGAGAGCATCATTACCGCATAGGCCATGACGTTGCCTTCTGACATCTCGGTATGTGACAGATCGGCGACCGTGACCTTGAACTCGCCGCCCTCCCGCACAACGGAATAGACGCGCGCTTCGACCAAGCGGCCGCCGGGGGCGTGGTAAGACGTGGTTTCGACCTTGGGCTCGGCGGGAAAGGCGACCGTAAAGCCCTCGTTCGGGTATTCGTATTCCCTCCAGCTCTGCGCACCCGCTGGGGCGCTTGCGGCAATTATGGCGACGATGAAGGTGATGAGGCGCATTTTTGATGTTCTCGGGCGAGATCGGCGGCTTGCAGCCGCGAACATCGCACAGCCAAGACCCGGAGCGAAAGTCGGTCCAGTGGGCAATCAGGCCATTACAGTAGATGTGAATTTGTGGCGATACGCCCAGGACTGCAGAAAGGCACGCCTAATTGTCGTCGCTCCAGATATTGGTCGCGAGGTTCCTGTCCTCCGAACGATGCGGCCGGGGCCGAGACCTGCGTTGGTCCGGGCCGCCAATTTCAGCGTAAGGAATAAGCTGTCGCTCAGGGCACGACGTCGCCGCGGCCGACGTCGATGCGGGCGGCAGTGAAGGTGCCGTCTGGCTGCTTGGCGGCGGCGCCGGCCGCGACGGCGGCACCCGACTTAAGCTCGCTCCTGTCGGTGACCTCCAAGCGATGAACCGGCACGCTCGGACCGACGATGAGCTTCTTCTCGCCATCCCGGTATTTGACGGTGAGAACCGGGCCGTCCACGCTGCTGACGGTCTGGCCGACCGCGCCATTTGTCATGGTGCCGTTAGGGGCGCCCGGCCACCCCGGCCGATGTCCATCGCCATTGCCGCGCATGCTCTCGGGAAAAATGCGCAGCTCTACCGCCTTCTGCGTGCCGTCGGGCTGCGGAACGCCGCCGCTGGCGACATAGTCGCCCGCCTTGATGTCGGCGGCCGATGCCTTCACCCGCGCGACGACCACCGCATTGTCAGCGAGCGTCAGGGTGACCGGGCCGCTGGCCGATCTAATGTACAGCGTCTTGCCCTCGACCTTGTCGATGGTGCCGGCAACGCGCTGGGTCTGCTGTTGCGCCGACGCGGTGGAAACCGCAAATACCGCCGCCAAGGTGGCGGCCGCCACGATCCGCATTGTGCTCATGTCTGATCTCCCAAAGGGTAACGCGCGGGCTGAGCATACAGCTGTCAGCCTGGATGGCGAAGCAGGCGCAGGGGGGCGCGCGAAATTCCTAAATCTCCATTTGAGCCATGGGCGCATGCCTCCACCTCTGGAAACGCATTGCGACGACGGATTTCCAATCGCCGAACAAGTTCCCCTCGCAGCCGCCCGGAACGGCAGCTTTTGGCCCACAGGAGAAGATTCCTGGCGACACCAAGTGCATCCGCTTATTGGGGTACTGCGGCCATGGTCCGCGGCCTTCGAATCGCGCACCGACAGATCCGTCGCCCGTTAGAGCTACCGCGTTTTAGCGCCGGAGCCGCTCTCGCGGTGATCTTCAGGATGCAGGGCAGCGCTATAGCGTACTATGGAAGCGTACGCCGTCGCATTTTCAGCTGCTGTGCGTGATGTAGGCTCTCACATCATAGTGCCACGGCGAACGAGTAGTGCCCATCTTCATCGACCGTGGCGCGCCAGTATGCCACCGACGTTGTTGACGTAATCGACTTGCGCTCGTGCATGCTTCCATGTTGCGCCGGACTCACGGGTGACCTTGCCACCCTACTTGTCCGTCAGCCGCGCATTGATGCTGCGGCCCATGTCCCGGCAATCTTCGTCGGTCTTGAGGCCCGCCGCGTGAATGCGGTGGACCGCAAGCTCCTCGTCGCGATCCTCGGTATCGCCTGTCACCCCGACCGCGCCGATGACACAGCCTTCGGCGTCGCGGATCTGCATGCCGCCACCCTCGGGAAAGAGTTGGTCATCGCTCGCCGCGATCAGATAGCGCATGAAGGCAGGTTTCTCCTCGTTGCGGACGCGCACGAGCCGTGACGAGCGGCCGAGGGCGAGGGCCGCGTAAGCCTTGCCGAACGCCATTTCGAACCGGACCATCGATGAGCCATCCTCCTTCTGGAACGCCTTCACCTTGCAGCCCGGCTCGACCACTATCACGGACAGCGGCCGGCATTGCAGCTCGGCGCCACGCACCAGAATTGCCTCGATGATGCGGTTGGCCTGCGCTAGCGAGAGAGCGGACATGGGCACTCGGATGCTCGGCAGTTACGCCGCTTACTGAAATGCTCAACGAGGCTGATCCTCGCCAAGCGCCCCTTCGGCCGACACATGGCGCAGCGCACGCGACAAGATCGCCTGTTGTTTCATTTTCTGGCGGTACTCATGCGCCGGATAGACGCCAAGAATGTTCACGGAATCCGGCTGACTGAAGAACTTCAACTCCTCAAGCGCAAGCTTGAGCCCCGGGTCGTGCGGATGGCCCTCGACGTCGCAATAGAATTGAGTTGCTGAAAAAGTGCCGTCCAACATGTAGCTTTCAAGCTTGGTCATGTTGACGCCATTGGTGGCGAAGCCGCCGAGCGCTTTATAAAGCGCCGCCGGGATGTTTTTGACCTCGAACACAAAGGTCGTGAGCATCGGTCCGCTTCCTCGCGGCGGGCGCTGGTATTGACGCGAGAGCACGACAAAGCGCGTCGTCGCACTGGGATCATCACTGATGTTTTCGGCCAGGACATCAAGCCCGTAGAGTTCCGCCGCCAGCTTGGAGGCAATCGCAGCGCAAGTCGGGTCGCCACGATCGCGAACGTCTCTCGCGGCTGCGGCCGTGTCGACGGCAACGATGCGCTTTACCTCATGCTTGCGAAAAAATTTGCGGCATTGATCGAGCGCCATGACATGGCTTTCGACCGATTTGATCCCGGAAAGTTGCGCACCCTTGGGCGCCAGCAGCTGGTTGCTGATCGGCGAGAACCACTCGGCGATGATGTAGAGCCCGGCGCTCGGCATCAGGTGATGAATGTCGGCGACCCGGCCGGCCACCGAATTCTCGATCGGGATCATGCCGAGTTCAGCCTCGCCGTTCGCCACCGCATTGATGGCGTCCTCGAACGTCGAGCGCGGCATGGGCTCGTAGGACCGATAGGCCTCCTGGCAGGCGATGTGGGAGTTTGCGCCAAGTTCGCCCTGGAAGACGATCTTCGGTCGCTCGGTTGATACCATCGTGGTGCTCATGTTGTAGTGGCGCCCCTGATGCGCTGTCTGGATTCGCGAAGTTCGACACGCTTCCTGGGGCGAACCGATATCCCCTTCTCCGGAAAGTGTCTTTTGGTCAAGTCAATGCCCACCGAGTGCTGCGCGGGCCATTTCGAGATCGTGCGGGGTATCGACGCCAAGCGGGACCGAAGCCACGATCATGACATCGATCCGCATGCCGGCTTCAAGCGCGCGTAACTGTTCGAGCTTTTCGCGCTGCTCCAACGGGGACGGCGGCAGCCGGACAAACTTTTCGAGCGCCGCCCGGCGATAGGCGTAAAGTCCGATATGGTGATAGAGGGGCCCGTCACCATAGGGCGCGGTTGCGCGGGTGAAATAGAGCGCCCGCAGCCGGCCGGCATTGATCGAATTTCCGACCGGTGTACCTACGACTTTGGCAACGTTCGGATTTATGCGTTCTTCCGGGCGGCGAATCTCGGCCGCGAGAGTCGCGATATCGACTGACGGATCGGAGAGCGGCACAAGGGCCGCCCGGATATCGGCCGGATCGATCGTCGGCAGATCGCCCTGCACATTGACGATGATATCTGCGCCCGTGCCGATTTGTTCCATCGCTTCAAAGATACGGTCAGACCCCGAAGCGTGATGGCCTCGCGTCATCACCGCGTGGCCACCGACCTTGGTCACGGCCGCGGCGATTTCCTCCGAATCGGTTGCAACGAAGACCGGCCCGAGGCGGGCTTCCGTGGCGCGATCCAGCACATGTGCAATCATGGGTCGCCCGACAATATCCGCCAGTGGCTTGCCCGGCAGCCGCGTCGATGCCAGGCGAGCCGGAATGAAGATGGTGACGCCTTCCATGCAACCCTGCCGCCCCCCGGCGCTTGGTGGTTCTAACGCCATAGATCGGTTCGCCATGGCAAGTGCATGTGGCGTAACTCCACTCCCTCTCCCCGCTTGCGGGGAGAGGGGTCGGGGTGAGGGGGCCTTCCCACCAGTTCAGACTCGCGGAAAGGTCCCGTCACCCGGAATGAGCGCGAAGATGCCCCCATTCCGACCTCTCCCCGCAAGCGGGGAGAGGTAAAATAGCGGCACATGCGATTGCCCTGACGGGCCGCTTATACGTGTTGCCAGAACGGAGGCAAACCAGTTATGTCTGCGCCGCAACAGCGCTGCTGTCGCGCTCTTTGCCTGACGTGCGGGACCTTTCGGGATGGACTCCTTCGAATTTAACAAGATCGCGGGCGCGACGCTCGCGACCGGCCTGGTTCTGGTTGGCCTGAACATCACGGCCGAAGCGATTTTCGCGCCTCATCACCCGGCAAAGCCTGGCTACGAGATCGAGATCAAGCCGGAGGCCTCCGCCAAGGGTCCCGCGGGGCAGCCTGCACCGGAAGAGCCGATTGAAAAGCTTCTCGCCAACGCGACGGTCGAACGCGGCCAGTCGGCCGCCAAGCCCTGTACGACCTGTCACACCTTCCAGAAGGGCGGCCCAAACGGGCAGGGGCCCAATCTTTACGGTATCGTTGGTCGGCCGAGAGCCTCAGAGCCAGGGTTCAACTATTCCGATGCCATGAAGGCTAAAGGCGGAGAATGGACGATCGACGATCTGAATAAATTCCTGACCAATCCGAAAGAATTTGTGCCCGGAACCAAAATGACTTTCGCAGGTCTGCCCCGGGGGGGCCAGCGCGCGGACGTAATCGCCTATCTCAACTCGCTCGCTGATAGTCCGAAGCCGCTGCCTGTGGCCAAACAATAGGCAGCAAGCGGCGTTGAAGCATTGTGACTTCGAGGCACTCGCCACCTTGCGGGTCGTGGCCGGGCTTGTCCCGGACACCTCGATTATTCTTGCTCTTTACCGTAAAGTTCGAGGTCGCCGGCACAAGCCCGGCGATGACACCAATGCGTAGTTGGAACCGATGTGCGATTCTGAAGCGAAGAGGTCGACAAGGTTCAGCCAGATCGCACGGGAATTTGAACTCCAGCGGCCATTGGACGCCCTGCGGCAGGGTAGCGCCGCTTTCGAAAAAACCACAATAATGATCTGATCTATTCGCTCCGGCTTACTGGGGTAAGGGCCGAAGTCGATTGATCGAAGGAGAGTCGGTTGAACATCAAACTTTTATTGCGCGCCTGCGCAGCCGCCGTCCTGATCGCAGCCCCAATCGCCATTAAGGCCTCAGCGCAGGAAACAGCACCAGAGAGAAACTGGCGGCACGGCCTATCACTGTTCGGCGATCTGAAATATCCGCCGGGCTTCAAGCATTTCGACTACGTCAACCCTGCCGCGCCCAAGGGCGGGACGGTGCGCCTCAATGCTTTCGGCACGTTTGACAATTTCAACCTGGTGGTCGCGGGCGTGAAAGGCTCGGTCGCGCTCGGGGTCGATCTCATCTACGACACCCTGATGACGCCGTCCTTCGACGAGGTGGCGACCTCCTATGGGTTGCTGGCCGAGAGCGCGAGCTACCCGTCCGATTTCTCCTCCGTTACCTATCGGCTGCGGCCGAACGCCAAGTGGCACGACGGCAAGCCGGTGACGCCGGAGGACGTGATCTTCTCGTTCAATGCGTTCAAGACCAACCATCCGCGATATTCGGCCTATTACCAGCACGTGGTGAAGGCAGAGAAGACCGGCGAGCACGACGTCACCTTCACCTTCGACATGCCCGGCAACCGCGAATTGCCGCAGATCGTCGGCGAGATCAACGTTTTGCCCAAGCATTGGTTTGAAGGCGTCGATCAGGCCGGCAACAAGCGCAACGTCGCCAATACCACGCTGGAAAAACCCCTCGGCAATGGCGCCTACCGGATTAAGGAATTCGTGCCCGGCCGGTCGGTTGTCTACGAGCGGGTCAAAGATTATTGGGGCAAGGACCTGCCGGTGAACATCGGTCGCGACAATTTCGATGAGGTTCGCTACGAATATTTCCGCGACACGGCGGTGGCGCTCGAAGCGTTCAAGGCCGATCAGATTGATTATCGCACGGAGAACAGCGCCAAGAACTGGGCGACCGCCTATGACTTTCCGGCCGTGAAGGACAAGCGGGTTGTTCTGGAGGAGTTTCCTATCCGCAGCCAAGGTATCATGCAGGGCTTCGTTCTCAACACCAGGCGCGCCAAATTTGCCGACCCGCGAGTGCGCCGCGCGTTCAACTACGCGCTTGATTTCGAGGAAATGAACAAGCAGATTTTCTTCGGTCAATACAAACGAATCTCGAGCTATTTCGACGGGACCGAGCTCGCCTCGTCCGGACTGCCATCCGGCCTCGAACTCGAAATCCTCGAAACCGTTCGCGGCCAAGTACCGCCGGAGGTGTTCACCACGGAATACAAGAATCCGGTAGGCGGCAGTCCTGAGAACGTGCGCAGCAACCTGCGCGAGGCGACGCGGCTGCTGCGGGAAGCCGGCTACGAGGTGCGCAATCAGAAGCTGGTAAATGTGAAGACCGGCGAGCCGATGACGGTCGAGCTGCTCAACATGAGCAGCGATCCCAGCGGCGAGCGCCTGATGCTATTCTACAAGCCGTCCCTGGAGCGCCTTGGTATCGCGGTCACGGTGCGCAACGTCGATGAAGCGCAGTACGAGAATCGCGAGCGCAATTGGGACTACGATATCGTCACGGCGTCGTGGCCGGAGTCGCTGTCGCCCGGCAATGAGCAGAGGGAGTATTGGGGCTCAAAGGCCGCTGACACGGCGGGGTCGCGCAATCTCATCGGCATCAAGAATCCTGCCGTTGACAAGCTCATCGATCGTGTGGTCTTCGCCATGAGCCGAGACGAGCTGGTCGCCGCCACCAGGGCGCTCGACCGTGTGCTCCTATGGAATTACTATATCGTGCCGCACTGGAATTACGGCAAGCTGCGAACCGCCCGCTGGGACCGCTTCGGCCATCCGGACGAGCTCCCCAAATATGGCGCCGGCGCATTTCCGATTGTCTGGTGGTGGGACCCTGCCAGAGCGGCGAAAACCGGGGGGCGTCAGTGAGGCTTGATAGGAGGCCGTCGCGGCGCCGCGCACTTGTTCTCGCTGCGGGCGCAATGGCCGCGCCTGTGCTTATGCGCCTCGGGTCGGGTTTCGCCATCCATGCGGCGGAGGAAACCGAGACCCACGGCATCTCGGGGTTTGGCGATCTCAAGTACCCGGCCGACTTTCCGCATTTCGAATACGTCAACCCCAACGCGCCCAAGGGCGGCACGTTTTCCCACATTTCGGGGGTGAGGCAGTACAATCAGAACTTTCTCACCTTCAATTCGCTCAACAGCTTCATCCTGAAGGGCGATGGCGCCCAGGGGATAGAGCTGACCTTTGCGACCCTGATGGCGGGTGCCGAAGACGAACCGGACGCCATGTATGGCCTTGCGGCGCGCGCTGTACGCACCTCGGCTGACGGCCTTACCTACCGCTTCTTAATGCGGCCGCAGGCGCGTTTCCACGACGGAACGCGGCTCACTGCGCAAGACGCCACGTTTTCACTCAACCTGCTCAAGGAACAGGGTCACCCCATTATTCATCAGATGACGCGCGACGTCCTCGGCGCCGAAGCGGAAAGCGACGAGGTTCTTGTGGTGCGTTTCGCCGAAAAACGTGCCCGCGATGTGCCGCTGTTCGTCGCCAGCCTGCCGATTTTCTCACGCGCCTATTACGGGACGCGGAAATTCGACGAAACCACGCTCGACATTCCGCTCGGCTCAGGACCCTATCGGGTAGGCCGCTTCGAACCCGGCCGCTATATCGAATATCAGCGCGTGACCGACTGGTGGGGCGCGAAGTTGCCGGTCAGTATTGGTGTCTACAATTTTGACACCCTGCGTTTCGAGTTTTATCGCGACCGCGAGGTCGGCTTCGAGGGTTTTACGGCGAAAAACTATCTGTTTCGGGAGGAATTCACATCGCGCACCTGGGCGACGCGTTACGATTTTCCCGCTGTGCGTGATGGTCGGGTGAAGCAGGAACTAATTGCGGACGATACGCCGTCCGGAGGACAGGGTTGGTTCTTCAACACACGACGGTCCAAGTTTGCCGATCCGCGGCTGCGCGAAGCCTTGAATTACGCATTCGATTTCGAATGGACGAACAAGACCATCATGTATGGAGCCTACAAGCGCACCCATTCGGTGTTCCAGAATTCCGACATGATGGCCGTTGGGCCGCCGATCCCTGAGGAACTCGAGCTGCTCGAACCGTGGCGCGGCAAGGTTCCGGATCAGGTGTTCGGCATGCCATTTGTGCCGCCGGTGTCCGACGGCTCCGGCCAGGATCGTACCCTGCTGCGCAAGGGCTCACAAATGCTTCAGGACGCCGGGTTTCCGATCAAGGGCGGCAAGCGGGTCAATACGGCGGGTGAACCTATCACGTTCGAATTCCTGATCGACGAACCGACGTTTCAGCCGCATCACATGCCCCTGATCAAGAATCTTGCGACACTCGGCATCGAGGCCACGTTGCGCATCGTCGATCCGGTGCAGTACCGGGCCCGCGTCGACGATTTCGACTTCGATGTCACGGTGGAACGGTTCAATTTTTCGACCACGCCGGGCGATTCCCTGCGCAGCTATTTCTCGTCCCTGGCGGCAGCAACCAAGGGGTCGTTCAATCTCGCCGGGATGGCCAATCCGGCGATCGATGCCTTGATCGACAAAATCATTGAAGCGAAGACTCGCCCTGAACTGGTGATTGCATGCCGCGCCCTCGACCGCGTCATCCGGGCGGGATTTTATTGGATTCCGCACTGGTATAATCCGGCGCACCGGCTCGCCTATTGGGATGTGTTCAGCCATCCCGAAAACAGCCCGCGCTATCCGCGCGGCATCCCGGAAAGCTGGGCGGTTACCTGGTGGCATGACCGCAATAAGACGGCCAAGATCGAGAAATCAGGCTAGATGAGCGCCTACATCATTCGTCGCATTCTGTTCATGATCCCGACCCTGTTCGGGATCATGCTGGTGTCCTTTGCGGTCGTGCAGTTCGCGCCGGGCGGTCCGGTCGAACGGGTGATCGCCCAGCTCTCCGGCTCCGATACGGGTGCGACCTCACGCATCTCCGGATCGGCCGGCGGCGATTTTGCCGCGCGCGGCCAGGGCCAGGGAGCCTCCCAGCTCGATGCCGCCACGTCAAAGTACCGCGGCGCCCAGGGGCTCGATCCTGAATTCATAAAGAAGCTGGAGAAACAGTTCGGCTTCGACAAGCCGGCTTACGAGCGCTTCTTCCTGATGCTGTGGAATTACGCGCGTTTCGATTTCGGCCAGAGCTATTTCCGCGACATCAGCGTTCTGGCCTTGATCCGCGAAAAGCTGCCGGTCTCCATCTCGATCGGGCTCTGGTTGACGCTCGCCACCTATCTGATTTCCATCCCGTTGGGCATCAAGAAGGCGGTCGCCGACGGCTCGCCTTTCGACATCTGGACTTCGGGTGTCGTCATTGTCGGCTATGCCATTCCGAGTTTCCTGTTCGCCATTCTGCTCATCGTGCTGTTTGCCGGAGGGTCGTTTCTCGACTGGTTCCCGCTGCGTGGACTGCATTCCGACAACGCGGCTGCAATGTCGTGGGGCCAATATATTCTCGACTATTTCTGGCACCTGACTTTGCCGCTCGTCTCGCTCGTTGTGGGCGCCTTCGCGACCTTGACTATCTTCACCAAGAACTGCTTCCTCGACGAGATTCGAAAGCAATATGTGCTCACTGCACGTGCCAAGGGCTGCAACGACCGCCAGGTGCTGTATGGCCACGTGTTCCGCAACGCCATGCTGCTCATCATTGCGGGATTTCCGAGCGCCTTCGTGCACGCCTTCTTTACCGGAGCGCTCCTGATCGAGACCATTTTCTCGCTCGACGGCCTCGGCCTGCTCAGCTTCGAGAGCGTGCTCAACCGCGACTATCCGATCGTGTTCGCGAACCTCTATATTTTCGCTCTGGTCGGTCTGGTGTTAACTCTGATCTCCGATCTCACTTATACCTTGGTCGATCCGCGCATCGACTTCGAGACCCGGGAGGTATGAGATGGATGCGCGAACCCAGACCGCTCCGCGGGAAGCGATTGCCCCCGGACATATCGATTCCAAGATCGCGATTCCGCATCGACGTTTTGCCTTGACGCCGATCAATCTCCGGCGTTGGCAGAATTTCAAATCCAACCGGCGCGGCTACTGGTCGTTATGGATATTCCTCGCGCTGTTCATCACTTCGTTGTTCGCCGAGTTCATCGCCAATGACAAACCATATTACGTCAGCTTTGAGGGCAAATCGTATTTTCCGGCGCTGGTGAACTATCCGGAAACCGCATTCGGCGGCGACTTCGAGACGGCCGCCGACTACCGCGACCCGTTCCTGCAGAAGCTCATCGCCGACAAGGGCGGGTACATGCTGTGGCCGCCGATCCGCTTCTCCTACAACACTCACAACCTCGACCTGCCCACTCCGGCGCCCTCGAAGCCGACCTGGCTGCTCACCGAAGAAGAATGCAAGCCGGTGGTGGAGAGAAAGCAGCTCAGCGGCTGCCGTGATCTCGAATATAACTGGCTCGGCACCGACGACCAGGGCCGCGACGTCGTGGCCCGCATGATCTACGGCTTCCGCATCTCGGTCCTGTTCGGGCTCCTACTGACGATCATATCGTCGATCATCGGTGTCGCCGCCGGCGCGGTGCAGGGCTATTTCGGCGGCTGGACCGATCTGTTGTTCCAGCGCTTCATCGAGATTTGGAACTCCATACCGGAACTCTACCTGCTCCTAATCATTTCCTCGATACTCGTGCCCGGATTCTTCATCCTGCTTGGAATCCTGCTGTTGTTTTCTTGGGTATCGCTGGTCGGCTTCGTGCGCGCCGAATTCCTTCGCGGCCGCAACCTTGAATACATCCAGGCGGCGCGCGCGCTTGGCGTTTCCAACGCGGTGATCATATTCCGACATCTCCTGCCGAACGCCATGGTGGCGACGATGACGATGGTTCCGTTCATCATGTCGGGAGCGGTCGCGGAGCTGACTTCGCTCGACTTCCTCGGCTTCGGATTGCCGCCGGGCTCGCCGTCGCTGGGCGAGCTGCTGTCCCAGGGCAAGTCCAATCTCCAGGCCCCATGGCTCGGGCTTGCGGGCTTTTTCACCGTCGCCGTCATGCTGTCGCTGCTCATCTTCATCGGCGAGGCGATCCGGGACGCCTTTGACCCGCGCAAGACATTTAGGTGAGACAGGCGACGACGCGATCGAAGGCCGAATCCAAATGAACTCTTCCGAAGCCCCCCTCCTCTCCGTCCGCGACCTGTCGGTCGCCTTCGGCCATGGCGATCGCGAACTGTTGGCCGTCGACCGCGTCTCCTTTGATATTCGCAAAGGCGAGACCCTCGCACTCGTCGGTGAATCCGGCTCTGGAAAATCCGTCACGGCGCTGTCGATCCTGCGGCTCCTGCCGTATCCAGCGGCGTGGCACCCTTCCGGCGTCGTCATGTTCAAGGGACAGGATTTGATGCGCGTGCGCGAAAACGAGATGCGGCGGGTGCGCGGCGACGACATCACTATCGTGTTCCAGGAGCCGATGACTTCGCTCAACCCGCTTCACATCATCGAAAAGCAGATCGGCGAAATTCTGCTGCTGCACGGCGGCCTCACCGGTGCCAAAGCGCGGGCCCGGACCATCGAGCTTCTCACCCAGGTCGGCATCAGGGACCCGGAAAGCCGTCTGCAGAGCTTTCCCCACCAGCTGTCAGGCGGCCAACGCCAACGCGTGATGATCGCCATGGCGCTCGCCAACGAGCCAGATCTGCTCATCGCGGACGAGCCGACGACCGCGCTCGACGTCACCGTGCAGGCGCAGATTCTCCGGCTCCTCAAGGAGCTGCAATCCCGCCTCGGCATGGCGATATTGTTCATCACCCACGATCTCGGCATCGTTCGCAAGGTTGCCGACCGGGTCTGCGTGATGAAGCAGGGCAAGATCGTCGAGCATGGCGCAGTGCAGACGATATTCGCCGCGCCGCAGCACCCCTATACGAAGGAACTCATCGCTGCCGAGCCTAAGGGCAAGCCGGCCCCGCTCAATCCGCAGGGCGACGTCATGATCCGCACCGACGATCTCAAGGTCTGGTTTCCGGTCAAGCGCGGAGTGCTTCGCAAGGTGGTCGGACACATCAAGGCGGTCGATGGGGTGTCCATCGAGGTGCGGCGCGGCGAGACGCTCGGCATCGTTGGCGAATCCGGCTCCGGCAAGACCACGCTCGGCCTGGCGATATTGCGGCTCATCTCTTCCGACGGCCCGATCGTTTTCATGGGCAACAAGCTGCAGGGATTGAAATTCAAGGAAATGCGGCCGTTCCGGCGCAACATGCAGATCGTGTTCCAGGACCCTTATGGCTCGCTCAGCCCGCGCATGTCGATCGCCGATATCATCGAGGAAGGCCTTCCGATCCACCAGCCGCAATTAAGCCCCCCCGAGCGCGAGGAGCGCGTCGTGCGCGCACTCATCGAGGTCGGTCTTGATCCGCAGACCAGGTTCCGCTACCCGCACGAGTTCTCCGGCGGCCAGCGCCAACGTATCGCAGTGGCCCGTGCTGTCGTACTGGAGCCGACCTTCGTCGTGCTCGACGAACCGACCAGCGCACTCGACATGTTGATTCAAGCGCAGATCGTCGATCTCCTGCGCGATCTGCAGCAACGCAAGAACCTTACCTACATGTTCATTTCGCACGATCTCAAAGTGGTGGCCGCGCTCGCCAGCAAGCTGATCGTGATGCGCAACGGCAAGGTGGTGGAGGAAGGCCCCTCTGCCGCAATTTTCGCGCGCCCGCAATCGCCATATACCAAGGCGCTGTTTTCCGCCGCTTTCGATCTCGAAACCGCGCCTGAAAATGTGGTGGCGCAGTAAGCACGAGGTACCGTGAATCCGACCGGTCACGCTGCCAACCTGTTGCGCCGGCGCCCCGCTGTCTTTCTTGATCGCGACGGCACACTCAACGAGGATTGCGGCTATGTGCATCGTGTCGTGGACTTTCGCTGGCTTCCCGGGGCTGTCAATGCGGTCCGCCGGCTCAACGATGCCGGCTATTACGTATTTGTCGTGACCAACCAGTCGGGCATCGCGCACGGCATGTACGAGCAGAGCGCAGTCAACGAACTGCACCATTGGATGAACGAGGAGCTACATGCCGTCGGCGCCCGCATCGACGACATCCGCTACTGCCCGCACCATCCCGAGGCCAGGGTTGCGGCCTATCGCGCCGCCTGTTCGTGTCGCAAGCCCGCGGCCGGCATGTTGCTCGATTTGATGAATTGCTGGCCGGTGATCCGGGAAACCAGCATCATGATCGGCGATAAAGCCAGCGATGCGGCCGCAGGGCGGGCAGCCGGCATTGCTTCCGCCGTCGTTCCGGCCGGCGCGCTCGAGAGCTATGTGAAGCAATTGCTGGAGCGGGCACCGGATAGTTGACATTCCCGTCGCCGCTCCCGAGGTTTCTCGCTTCAACTCACGCTGCAACTTCTGTGCAGACCTGCCGCGCATCGCCTGCATCCCATCAGCGCTCCAGCACGCCTCCGGCCTTTTTCCAGGCATCGAGTCCGCCCTCGATATGACAGGCCGCGGTCAGGCCCGCGTCCTGGGCAGCTTGCACGGCCATGGCGGAACGCTCGCCGAAGGCGCAGTAGAACACGAGCCTTTTGCGGGTGGATTTGGCAAGCTCGTACAGCGTGCCGCCACTGCCGATATTCTCTTGCAGCGAGGGGTATGGCACGTGCAGCGAGCCCGGAATGGTGCCGTAGCGCTCACGCTCGCTGCGCTCGCGCAAATCGATGAGCGCGACATCCGGTTGACCGATCAGGCGCTGCGCCTCTCGCGCCGTTACCGACCAGCCTCGGCGGGCGATCTCCTCTTGCGCCAGGCCGACCTTCATGTTGGCCGGCACCGCGACGTCCATCATTTTCGGGTTGGGAAGCTTCAGGTTGTTCATCAGCTCGACATATTCCTCGACCGATTGGACCTGAAGCCGCGGGTTGAATGCCTTCTCCTCGCCGATGGTGGAGACGGTGTCGCCTTTGTAATCGTGCGCCGGATACACCAGCGTCGCGTCCGGCAGTTTCAACAACCGCCCGAAGATCGACTGGTACTGCGCACGCGGGTCGCCATTCTGAAAATCGGTGCGGCCGGTGCCGCGGATCAGGAGGGTATCGCCGGTGAACACCCGATCCGGCATCACGAAACTGTAGGAATCGTCGGTGTGGCCGGGCGTATAGATGGCATCAAGGACGAGGCCTTCGATCGTGAGCTTGTCGCCGTCGCTGAGCCGCATCGAGACGACATCGGCCTTGGTCTGTTCCCCCATTACGGTGATGCAATGGGTGCGGTCGCGCAACGCCCCGAGGCCGGTGACGTGATCGGCGTGGAGGTGGGTGTCCAACGCCTTGACGAGTTTGAGATCAAGCTCCCTCACGAGTTGCAGATAGCGATCGACCTTCTCCAGCACCGGATCGATGATCAGCGCCTCGCCGCCCGACCGGCTGGCGAGCAGATACGAATAGGTACCGGATGCCTGATCGAAGAGCTGGCGGAAGATCACGGCCTGATCCTTTCGGTCATCTAAATTACAGCGGATTGCGATCGTTTCGAATCACATCCCGCTGTCGTCGCCGGGCTTGTCCCGGCGACCCCGAGCGTTGGGGCACAGAGCAAGCACAATCGGGGTGGCCGGGACAAGCCCGGCCACGACGCGGGACGCATTGCAGCGCTTCAATATGATCGGGAAGCGCCCTTAGGATGCGATCTCACAATCCATTGTCCCGTGGACGTCTTCGTCAAACGCTCGATTGATTTTAATCATGGCCGGCCATCTTTCGGTGAGCCAGCTTTGGCGCTCAACCAAGCATCCCCCACGAATTTTTCGCGGCGAGGGCAATGGAGGTGACAATGCGTAAATACATCTCGTATGCGATAACGGCCGTGCTTACCACAGCGGCGGCACTGAGCGCGACAAAGACGTCGACGGCAGGCGCGTTTCCGGTCGACACCGTCACGGCGGAGACGGTTGCGCAGCAAGATGTGATCCAGGCTCACTGGAACGGCGGAGGGTTTTTCGCAGGCGCGGTCATCGGCGGCCTCTTCGGTGCGGCCCTTGCGAGCCCTTATTACTACCCGGGCTACTACGGCTATGCACCCTATTACGGGTATGGGGGCTATCCGTATTATGGCCACTATGGTTACGGGGGCTATCCGCATTATCGCTACTACGGCTATGCGGGCTATCCGCGTTATCGCTACTACGGTTATTGGGGCCACCGCCATTGGTGGTAGCGCGAGGGGACGGCATTCCGCGCCATCCGGAGCTTCGCGCCGGATAAGTGGAAGGACGCGCGCGGTCGCACCTGAGCTGCCCATTGAGGCATTGCGTGCCATGATGAGCCACGCAATGCTGGCAAACGAACCGAGGGTTACGCTGATTTCGGGAAGCCGTAGAGCATTTCGGGGTTGTGGACGAGGATGCCTCGGCGCGTTGCCTCGTCAGGCGCCCATACGGCGAGCAGGGCGAACAGCAGCGCGTCGTCCGGCAGCGTCCTGTTCTGCTCGCCGGGATGCGGCCAGTCGCTGCCCCAAACGAGCCGCTCGGGCGCGGCCTTGACGAAAGCCTGCGCAATCTTGGTCGCTTCCGGATAATCCGGCGGCCCGA